>JANLPD010000106.1:0-1822 GCA_031367045.1 Frankiales bacterium
CATCTCGAGTGCCGTGCGGTGGCGGCAGCCGAGGAAGTTGGCGAGGTCGGTGGCGGAGAGGGTGTAGGTGCCGGATTGGTGTCGCATGCGATCCGTTAGAGGACATCGGTCACAGCAGCTCTACCAAAGGTTCTTTCAATCGGAGCGCGCTTAATAAAATATGCTGCGCAAGTCATATTAGAGCCGGCACCCACTCCTGAACGCCCTGTCAGCAGCCCGGCGACGCCAGGTTCGCCGGCGCAGCCGGCACCGACAAGCCATTCCGCGCCAGCACCGCGTTCGTGCGCGGCAGCTCCTGTCGCAGCATCTTGCTCCACGCCGCCTGAACCGCCGCCAGGTCGTGACACGCATTCGTCCAGGCGGCGTACATCGGTGCTCCGCCCGCCGATTTCTACCAGCGCAGCGTGTCGAGACCCGGAATGTCCTCGAAGTCCGGAGCGTTCATCGTGACCAGTGTTGCCCTGTGCACGATCGCCTGGGCGGCGATCATGCGGTCCAGGAGCTTCCGTCTCGAATAGCCCGCGGCTGCGACGATCGAGGCATATGCATCGGCGGACTCGGCGCCGAAGGCGACGGCGGGTATCGCCTCCAACATGACGTCGAGCCGATTACGCCGGAGCTGGACGTAGGCTGGATCGCGGTAGACTCCCCCCTCGAGCTCGACGCGTGAGACGATTGACATCATCAACGCGCCGTCCAGGTCGCCAACCCTGGCTGAGACGAGGTGGTCTCCATCACGAAGGTGGATGAGGACGTTTGTGTCGAGCAGGAACGGCATGGGTCAGAGGCCGTCCCGTTCACCCAGGTCGCTGACGTCGCGTTTCTCGATGCGCGGCGGAGCGGGGAGCTCACGGAGCCGGGCCACCATGTCGGGAACGGAGCGTTGCGCGGGGTAAATTGTCATCACGTCGCCTGAGCGGACGATGACCAACTCGACACCCTCCCCGAAGGCTACGTCGCGGGGAAGCCTGATTGCCTCGCTGTTCCCGCTACGGAAAGTCCTGCTGCGCGCTCGTGACATCACCCCTCCGCCATTGAGTATATACCAGTATATACAGTGGGTTTTGATTCGGCGCAAGTCGCGATTTTGACATTTTCGGACCGACCTGTACAGGACTCTCACTGCGAGAGCTCCTCGGCGCTGGCGTCATGGGTCTGTGAGTTCGTGCGCCGATGTTACTGCTACTCCTTGCCAGTCCCTCGCCGCGCAAACGACAAGGCTCCCTCGGTCAAGCAGTCAGGCGGCGACTTCGACGTACGACGCGGAGGTGTGCGGAGCTGGAACGGGTTGGCCGCTCGCGCGCAGCCCCTCGAGGTGAAAGCCGATCGCGTCGCTCATCACGCTTTCGATCTCCGCGCGGGAAGGCGCAGTCGCGACACAGCCGGGCACGTCGGGAGAGTAGGCCGAATAGCCGGTGTCGGTAGGTTCGATAAGGATCAGGTAGCGTTGCATCGTGGTCACTCCTCGGGACGGCGTTTGAGGCCGGCTTGCTGCAGGATGCTGTTCAAGGTAGCTGGCGAGAGGTCGTCATTGCCGGAAACGGCGATCGTGACGAGGCCGGGCTTCACGGGATGCTTGAATTGTCGATGGCTTCCGCGGTGGAATGTCGGGTGATGGAGCGCGGCATACCAGAGCCTCATCGCCCAACGTGCGCGCAAGGCTAGAGCAGCTCCCTTCTCGGAATTGGACTTGACTGTTGCTCGAGAAACCGGCGATCGCTCGGAGCGAGGGGCAATCTCAACAGCTCATCAGGCGCTGCCCACATAAGGGCCTGGTGTTCGCCTGCTGTCGGCTCACCGCTGATAGTCGCAGGCACAAAAA
>JANLPD010000167.1:0-1573 GCA_031367045.1 Frankiales bacterium
CTGGCCGGTGTCGACCTGACGATCCGGGCCGGTGAGACGCACGCCATCATGGGCCCCAACGGCTCCGGGAAGTCCACCCTGGCCTACAGCCTGGCCGGGCACCCGAAGTACACGATCACCTCCGGCCAGGTGCTCCTGGACGGCGAGGACGTCCTGGCGATGAGCGTGGACGAGCGCGCCCGGGCCGGCATGTTCCTCGCGATGCAGTATCCCGTCGAGGTTCCGGGCGTGACGGTCTCGAACTTCCTGCGCAGCGCCGCGACCGCCATCCGCGGCGAGGCTCCCAAGCTCCGGCTCTGGGTCAAGGAGCAGAAGCAGGCCATGGCCCTTCTGCAGATGGACCCGTCCTTTGCCGAGCGCAACGTCAACGAGGGCTTCTCCGGCGGTGAGAAGAAGCGCCACGAGATCTTGCAGCTCGAGCTGCTCGCGCCCAAGATCGCGATCTTGGACGAGACCGACTCGGGCCTGGACGTCGACGCGCTGCGGGTCGTGTCCGAGGGCGTCAACCGCGTCCGCGAGGGCGGCCAGACCGGCGTCCTGCTGATCACCCACTACACCCGGATCCTGCGCTACATCGAGCCCGACTTCGTCCACGTCTTCGTCAAGGGACGGATCGTGGAGGAGGGCGGCAAGGAGCTCGCCGACGAGCTGGAGGCAAACGGCTACGAGAAGTACGCCGAACCCGCCAGTGCCGCTGTTGCCGCCGGTGTCGGGGCCTCGCTGGGTGCCTCGATCCTTGGCGGCACAAGGACATGACCGTCCTGCTCGGCGGCCCCGCCACCGCGGCGTACGACGTCGCGGCTGTCCGGCGCGACTTCCCGGTCCTGTCGCGCAGCGTGAACGGCCACCCGTTGGTCTACCTCGACAACGCGTCCTCCTCGCACAAGCCTCGGCAGGTGCTGGACGCAGAGCGGGCCTTCCTCGAGCAGCACTACAGCAACGTGCACCGCGGAGTGCACACGCTGTCGCAGGAGGCGACCGACGGCTACGAGCAGGCGCGCAGCACGATTGCGGCCTTCGTCGGCGGGCAGCACGACCAAGTGGTGTTCACCAAGAACGTCACCGAGTCGATCAACCTGGTGGCTTATTCGTTCGGCAACGCGCCGGCGGGATCGCCGTTCCACCTGGGCCCTGGTGACGAGGTCTGCATCACCGAGATGGAGCACCACTCCAACCTGGTGCCGTGGCAGATGCTCTGCCAGCGGACCGGGGCAACGCTGCGCTGGATCGGCCTGACCGATGAGGGCCGGCTCGATCTGAGCGACCTGGCCGAGGTGGTCAACGAGCGGACCCGGCTGCTCGCCTTCACGCACGTGTCGAACATCCTGGGCACCGAGAGCCCCGTTGACCTGCTGGTGCAGCGGGCCCGCTCGGTGGGCGCCTACGTGCTGATCGACGGCGCGCAGTCCGCACCGCACCAGCCGATCGACGTCACGACGCTAGGCGCCGACTTCTTCGTCTTCACCGGCCACAAGATGCTCGGCCCTTCCGGGGTCGGCGTCCTGTGGGCCAGCAACGAGCTGCTCAGCTCAATGCCGCCCTTCATGGGCGGCGGCTCGATGATCGAGACGGT
>JANLPD010000191.1:0-12843 GCA_031367045.1 Frankiales bacterium
CAGCGCGGCTGCGCGGCCGATGCCGCGCGACCCCCCTGTGATCAACGCCACCGGCGCGTTGCCAGCCACCGTGCCCCCTGATTCCGATCAGATTGACGGACCTATCAAACAATCGTTTGATAGAGTAAACTTATCCAGAGCATTGTCCACCGTCAAGCATCCTGCGGACGCGTACGGCAGCTAGAGCGTGTCTCCAGAGGACTCAAGCCAGAGCATGATGGAGGCGAGGACCATTGCGCCGCGGCACGGGACGCCGGCGGACTGTCGATCTTGCCTGCCCCTTGACAAGACCCCCTCCATATCGGTGGGGGCAGCCGGCCGCGTGATCGATGACACGGGCCTTGCACAGGCCGACGACATCAGGCAGGCCATGGGCGCCTCGACCAGGGACTGGACATCCTGCCCGCTGACGGGTCGCCCGGGTCCGCGACGCGGAGCTGCACGAGTCGATCATGGCTCGCGATGTGGAGGCGGTGACAGCGACCGAGAGCGCGTACCAGGTAGGCCTGATCATGAACCAGCACACGTCAAAGCAGTGCCGCTCCTCGACGTCCTCCGTCAGGTCGTGGGGATCATCACGGCCTACAACCTGTCCAAGCTCGACGTGGCAAACCTCGACCCCACGTCCAGGTCATGACCCATCCCGTCACCACCATCAAGACGGACGCTCCCGTCGCGCGTCTGGGCGCTCTCATGACGGACGGGGCCTTGCGGCACATCCCCGTCGTCGACGCCGGTAACCGGCTGGTCGGCATCGTGACGCGTACCGAGCTGATCGCGGTCCTGAACCAGGCACTCGTCACGGCGCAAGGCCGGTAGCTGCCTGTCAGGACCCGCGGCGGATCATGCCGTGCTCGAAGGCGAACGCTGTCGCAGCAGCCCTCGTGGCGACGTCCACCTTGGTGAAGATGTTTGACAGGTGCCGGGCGACGGTCTTGTCGCTGAGAAAGAGCTGGGCGGCAATGGCCTTGTTGGTGTGGCCGGCGGCGACCAGCCGGAGGACCTCGGCCTCACGCGCGGTGAGCCCCGCAGGGAGCACTGGATCGGCCAGGGTCCGCGCGTCGAGACCGACGCCGAGCCCGTCGAAGAGCTGGCGGGCCGCGGCGAAGGCGGAGGCAGCACCTGGCTCGTCACCGCTGTCACGACAAGACTGTCCGAGCAGCGTGCGCGCGGTGGCGATCTCATACGGCACGCTTAGGTCGGTCCAGCGCGCCACGGCCAGACGCAGCGTGGCGCACGCGGCAGGGTCGCGCTGGACGAGCTGGAGGCGCCCCCGGGTCGTCAGCGCAGCAGCCTGCAGTCCGGCGCTGGTGAAGGCGTCCGCCACCGTCTCGAGCTCGTCGGCTGCTGCCGCAGCCGCGCTCAGATCGCCGACAGCAACCGCGATCTGCACCCGAGCCGGCAGGACCTTGGCGCGGGCGAGCCGGTTCGAGCCGGCGCCCTCGAGCGCTTCGGTGATGACGGCGGTGGCGACGTCGAGGCGTCCTTGTGCCAGCCGGAGGAGGGCGAGCCCGGCCCGTGGCTGGCCGCAGAGCCGGTCTGCCTCCAGGAAAGCGGCCTCGGCACCGTCGAGGTCACCGAGACGCCGACGGATGTCGCCGATCTCGGCCCAGCCGGCTGCTGCGTTCGGGAGGTTGATGCCGGCCAGCTCGTCGCAGGCACGTGTCGCCTCGGCCTCAGCCTCGGCCCACAGCCCGCGCCACTGCAGGGAGGTGGCGTGGTGGACGCGGCACAGTCCAGGGAAGACGGCGAACGGGTGCCGCTGCGCCCAGCGGATCGTCGCCGCGGTCCACTCGGCGGCGCGACGGAGGTCACCCAGCTGCTCACAGGCGCTGATCAGGCTGCAGTAGACCTTGCCGGTGGAGTACGGCGAGAGCCGGCCGTCGAAGACGAAGAGCATCGCCTCGTCGAGTAGCGCAAGCCCGTCAGCGGGTCGGCCCTGGTCGATCAGCACCCGGCCGAGAGTCTGGAGCGCCTCGGCCTCCAGGTCGGCGCTGCGCAACCGGCGGCCGAGGCCGACGCCACGCTCGGCGAGCCCGACGGCGACCTCCAGGTCGCCCTGCCCATGGGCGACCTCCGCCTCCCGCAGCAGGAGAGCGCCGAACGGCGCACAGTCCTCGTCGTCGGCGAGCGCCCGTCGTGCCCGCCGAAGCCATCCACCCGCGATCGCCGGGCTGGCCCGGAAGCAGTGGTGCTCGTACATCCACACCGCGCACTGCCCGGCTCGCCGGTCGTCGCGCAGCTCGTCGTACAGAACGTAGGCCCGCTCACGCGCATCGACGCACTCGTCGAGCCGGCCGAGCCACCATGCCGCATCGGCCAGCAGATCCATTCGCTCAGCCTCGAGGTCGCCTGACTGCTGGCCGACGGCTACGAGCGCGTCGGCGCAGCCCAGCCAGTCCTGACGTGACCAGGCGTCGCGGGCCTCGGTGAGGGGATCCACGCCGGCCAGACTCTCACCGATGCGCTCAGCCCGACGCAGCCATCTGCGCGGCGAGGTGCTGCAGGACCGGCTGGATCTCGGCCGTCGGGCTGAACTCGAGGAACGTCACGCCCTCGTCGGTCCAGCCCGTGTGCCCTCCCCGCCAGTAGTAGACGTCGCCGGCGGAGGTCAGCTCCTCGGTGCCGTCGGCGAAACGCAGGCGGATCGAGCCGGCCAGCACGTACCCCCAGTGCGGGCACTGACAGAGGTCGCCCGGCAAGCCCTTGAACAGCGGGGTGAAGTCGACACCGGGGGGAAGCTGGATGTGGCGGGCGAGCACCTCGCCGCACTCGCTGGCCCGGGTCACGATGTCCCCGGCCTGCATCTCCAGTGGCATGCCTTCGATGGGTGTGCGCATGGGAGGTTCCTTCCGGTTGACCTGTGCTTTCCGGGCGGATCCCGGCAGGTCGATCCTGTGGTTTGTCGCCGAGCTGGCGCATCGGTCGGTCACCCCAACCGGATTTGGTGGCCGTGGGTCGAATGCACCATGCCGTCCGGCCGCAGTTGGTGCAGGCAGGGGACGCGTACCAGTGATGGACTAGGCGACGATGAGCGCATGCCCGACTCTCGGCGACCCGAGTCCACCTGGGACGACGAGCTGACCCGGCTCATCCAGCACGGCCGCGACCGCGAAGCGGCTGAGCTGGCAGCTCACGATCTCGCACCACTGACAGAAGGAGCCGTCATGGACCCGCGCGACCAGCTCGACGCGATCCTCCCGCTGCTGAAGGACTTGGTCGCGCCCCTCGACAGCGCCCAGCTCGACGCCACCACGCCGTGCGCGACTTTCACCGTCCGGGGAGTGCTCGAGCACATGATCGGCGGGGCCACCATGTTCTCCGCAGCGTTCCGCGGCACCGCACCGTCGGAACAGGCTGACAACAGCGACCTCGTCGCGGCCTTCCCCAAGGCGATGACCGAGCTCCAGCAGGCCGTCCACTCCCCCGGTGCCCTCGACCGCACCATCGCGGCGCCCTTCGGTGACATCCCAGGAGACGCCTTCGCGCGCTTCGTGGCGCTGGACGGCCTCGTCCACGGATGGGACATCGCCACCGCATTGGGCCAGCTCTACTCACCGCCCGCTTCCGTGGTGGCAGCGGTCGATGCCTTTGCCCGGCAGGCCATCTCCTCGGAGATGAGGGACGCCGGCATGTTCGCTGCCGAGGTCGAGCCCGCCGTCGGCGCCTCCCCCCTCGTCCAGCTGGTCGCGTTCACCGGCCGGGACGTCGGATGAACGTGGACTACGCGGCCGTGACCGGCCGCCAGCAGCAGGTCTGGAGCCTCGGCGACTACGGCAGGGTCGGCAGTCTCCTGAGCTGGATGGGCGAGTCGCTCGTGCACGAGCTCGACATCCATTCCCACGAGAGGGTCCTCGACATCGCAGCGAGCAGACGTCGAGCGTGAATCAGCGGCTGTCGGCATTTGCGCTGGCGCCAGGTTCAGATCGCGGCCGGCTGCTCGACGTGGTCGTGTGGCTCTACCTGGATGGTCGCGTGGGTGACGCCGTAGTCATCGGCGAGGACCTGTCGGCAGTGGTCGAGGACGCTGTGCCAGTCTGCGTCGGGCGCGATGACGACGTGCGCCGTGGCGCTCTCGATCCCGTCGGTCACGGTCCAGATGTGCAGATCATGCACGGACGTCACGCCGGGGAGCGCCTCCAGCTGGCGTTGTGCCGCGGAGACGTCGACACCCGGAGGTGCCACCTCCATCAGCACCCGCAGGGCCTGGCGCATGAGCCGGTACGTGCGCGGCAGCACCAGCAGACCGATGCCTGCGGCGATGAGGGGATCGGCATAGGGCCATCCGGTCGTCGCCTGCACCACCCCGGCGGCGACGACGCCGAGTGAACCCAGCAGGTCCGCTAGGACCTCGAGGAAGGCCGCCCGCACATTGAGGCTGTCTTTGGCCCCAGCCCGCAGGGCCAAGAACGCCACGAGGTTGACCGCGAAGCCGACGGCAGCGACCAGCGCGATCGCAACGCCGGGGACCTGCGGTGGGTTCGTAAGTCGGCGTACCGCTTCGATGAGCACGTAAGCGCCAACCGCGAACAGCATCAGCCCGTTCACCACCGCAGCCAGGACCTCCAGCCGGTACAAGCCGTAGGTGTGCTGCCGGGCCTGGACCCGGCGGCCGAGCTGGATCGCCGCCAGGGCGAGCCCGAGCCCGAGCGCATCGGTCGCCATGTGCGCAGCGTCGGACAACAGCGCCAGGCTGCCGGTGACCAGCCCCGCGACGACCTCGACGACCATGTAGACCGCGGTGAGCCCGAACGCCAGGGCCAACGGTCCGGTGTGCTCCGCGGCTGCAGAGCCGGGACGAGATCCATGGCTGTGCCCGCCGTGACCGTGCCGGGCAGCCGCATCGTCGTCGCCCTGCACGTACGCGTTCACGCCGGGCCCTCGCCCGCGGCCAGCACATCAGGAGCGCCAACCACTTCGTGGGGCGACAACAGGCGAGCTGCCGTCATCGTGTGCCCTGCTTGGCGCAGCCCAGATCGGCCCCCGAAACGGGGCCTGCTGGGCTGCAGCAGCCTTTGCCGCGCCAGGCCTCGCGGCCTTCCTTCAGAGCGACGGCGGCGATGACGAGCCCGGCCAGCGGGTCGGCCCAACTCCAACCCAGGGCCGCGTTCAGGACCAGCCCGCCGAGCAGGACCGCGCTCAGGTAGGTGCACAACAGGGTCTGGGTGGAGTCGGCGACGACGGCGTTGGAGCGCAGGGCCTTGCCCGTCCGGCGCTGCGCCCACGAGAGAAAGGGCATGACGCCCAGGCTCAGCGCTGCCAAGGCGATTCCGGCCGGCGAAGGGGCGGCGTCGTCGCTGGAGATCAGCGCACGTAGGGAGTCCTGCGTGACATAGGCGGCGAGCGCAAAGAAGGAGAGGGCGATCAGCCGCAGGGCCTGCTGTTCGCGGCTCTCCGGCATCGGGTGGCGGAACTGCCAGAGGATGATCAGCCCGGAGGACACCTCCACGAGAGAGTCGAGCCCAAACCCGACGAGGGCGACGCTGCCGGCGACCGTCCCGGCGGCGATCGCGACGACAGCCTCGACGCTGTTGTAGGCCACGCTTGCGGCCGCGAGCAGTCTCGCCCTGCGGCCGAGCCGGGCCCTTACGTCGGGGGCGAGGTCGGCGACGGTTAGGTGGTTGTGGGCAATGCTCATGCGCCGGTGTCCTGACCGTAGGTGGGACACAGGGCGACGGCCTCGCCGGTCGCCTCCAGCAGCCGCTCCGCCGATGCCAGCAGGTCGAACAGCTCAGGACGCGCCAGGCTGTACAGCGACGCCCGCCCCTCGGCGCGGGCGGAGACCAAGCCGCACTCCCGCAGGCACGACAGATGCCCGGACACAGTCGACTGGGCGAGCCCGAGGTGAGCAGTCAAGTCCACCACCCGGTGCTCACCCAGAGCGAGGTGGCGGACGATCGCCAGGCGGGTCGGATCAGCCAACCCCCGGAACAGACACACAGCAGCAGTAAGGTCGGCCTCTACCGTTGTCATCGTCATGTGACGATGATAGACGATGGAGTACGACGATCGAAGGCGAACGTCGGAAACACGAGGCAGTCAGTTGGTTCGCGGCTCGCGGGAACTTCGGCGTTCGCCCGCTGCCCCCACCGCCGCGGCTGCGAGGAGCAAGAGGCCGCCGAACAGGTAGACGGCCCTGATCCCGAAGGTGTCGGCGAGCAGTCCGCCGCCGAGCAGGCTCAAGAGCCGGCCGGTCTGCCAGAGCAGGTCGAAGCCGGCGAAGGCTCGGCCCCGCAGGTCCTCAGGGACGCGGGACTGGACCAGGCTGCTGAACGTGACGTTGCCGACCGAGGTCGACAGGCCGTAGAACAGCAGCGCGCCGGCGGCCAGGGGCAACGCGGCCACGAAGGCAAGCACGAGGTCCACCACGCCGCGTACGGCGTAGGGGCCGAACACGAACAGCGGACGGCGCGGGTCCTTGCTCCGGCGCAGCAGCAGCGGTCCGGTTGCCGCGCCGACCCCGATGGCTGCGATGAGCAGGCCGAAGCCCTCGCTGCCGCCCAGTCGGTCGTGGGCGAGCACGACGAGCAGCGCGCTGGTGGCGCCGGCGGACAGCGCGGCGAGGAACTGCCCCGCAGCCAGGGCCTTAAGTAGTGGTAGCGCCGCGAGGGCCGCGAGGCCTTCTCGGGCGTGCGTGAAGGGGCTGCTGACCGACACCGCAACCGGACGGTCAGGCTCGGCAAGTCCGCGTAGCACGGCGGCACTGACAGCGAAGCTGGCGGCGTTGAGGGCGAATGCCGGGCCGAAGCCAACCCGCAGCGCGAGAAGTGCTGCCACTGGCGCCATGAGGATCTGCGCGGTGACCGCGGCGGTCCAGATGCCGCTGTTCGCCGCGACGAGATCATCCTCACCGACAATGGACGGCAGCAGCGACTGTGCCGCCGGGCCGAAGAAGACCTGGCCGGCGGACAACCCGAACGCGACCGCATAGGCGAAGACTGCGCTGCCGTGCCAGAGCGCGAGCGTGCCGGCGAGCAGCACTCTGACGACATCGGCGCCGATCATCACCCTGACCCGGGGCAGCTGGTCCACGAGGCTGCCGGCGAGCGGCGCGAACAGCAGGACCGGGACGATCTCCGCCAAGACCGCACCCGACACTCCCAGGCCCGATCCGGTCAGCGCAATGAGCAGCAGGGCCAGGGTCGTGAACTGCGCCACGTCGCCGACCTGACTGACGGTCCGCGACAGCCACAGCCGACGGTAACCGGGCCGCCCGAGCAGTCCCCGCAGCGTGGCTGCTGGCGGGTCAAGCTCTGTCATGACAAGACGTGGCAGACGGCGTCGACGCCACACGCCGCCGGGTCCAGCGTGCGGGCTCGCGCGCGCAGCCGCTCGACCTCGACGCGCGTCGCGGCCAACTCGGCGATGCGGCCGTCCAGATCAGTCAGGTGCTGATCGAGCAACGCGGCGACGTGCGCGCACGGCGGTCCTTCGCTGTCGCGGACCGCAATGACCTGCCGGATTTCGGCGAGCGTCAGACCGGCCGCCTGGGCTGCCTTGACGAAACCCAAACGGGCGAGCGCACCGCTGTCGTAGTCGCGGTAGCCCGCGGAGGTCCGGGCCGGCTCGGGCAGGACTCCGGCCTGCTCGTAGAACCGCAAGGCTTTGGCGGTCACGCCAGCTCTCGCCGCAAGCTCACCGATCCGCATCCAGCCAACGTTACCGAGGACGCAGTCGCTGGACGGCCGACGGGCAGACTGGGTGCATGACCGTACTCGCCGTCGCGGCCATCCGTGCTGAGTCTGTCGCGCTGGCAGGCTTCGGCCTGGAGCCGGTCATCGGGGTTCCTTCCTGTTCCTCGCCGCCTACCTCAGCGTCCAGTCACCGGTGGTCCTGATCAGCTCGATCTCCCTCAGCGCTCAGCCATGACCTGGAGCTCGGTACTGCTCGGCACCCTGACCGGGCTCCTTCTGTTCTATGCGCTGCTCCTCGGGCTGCTCTGGCGCTCCTCACGACGCACCGGCAACAGCGACCTGTTGAGGGAAGCGCTTCGGCTACTCCCAGACCTCTTACGCCTTCTCAAAAACCTCGCCGCAGACCCTGCTCTGCCACGCGGAGTGCGGATCCGGCTCGGCCTGCTGCTGCTCTACCTCGCCAACCCGATCGATCTCATCCCCGATTTCATCCCTGTCCTGGGCTACGCCGACGACATGATCATCGTCGCCGTCGCCCTCCGCTCGGTGATCCGGCACGCGGGCATCGAAGCCCTGGACCGCCACTGGACGGGAAGCCCAGCAGGCCGCCAAGCCGTCCACCGACTGGCCGGCGCCGCCTGAGCTATGCCGGGCGCCCGCACCTCCGAACACACGCCCAAGCCGGGCCGCGCAGGAGGCAACCGCATAACTGTAGATCCGGCATAGGTCCTGTACGGCGCCGGTGACATCATGCTGGCCGCGAGCTACGCCATCACTCAAGGCATGACGGTCGACGATCTCGCCGACACCTGGGTGCCGTATCTGACGATGAGCGAAGCCCCGGGCGTACCCGAGCACGGCGAACTACGGGAAAGTCCCGCCGCCATGAGCGCCCCTGCCAGCGGGGAGTCCGCCGCAATGGCCAGGAACGCGAGCCCGAGCGTGACGCCGCAGGGGATGAAGACCGTCATCAGACCCAGGACCAGCCGGGCGGCCATCGCCTGGGAACAAGCGCTGCGCCGCACGAGCCGACCGATCATGACGACACCGGCGACACCCTGCGTGCGGCCCGGGTGCGGAACCCGAGCTGGACCGCGTCGCCGAGAAAGCCGAGCATCGCCCCGAGCATGAGATTTGAGGCCAGGAGATCCGCAGCGGTTGCGAGGTAGCCTACTCCCGGGGAGTACCAGTTGCCACGAGGAGTGCCTGCGCCATGAGCAAACGACACCGTCCCGAACAAGGTTCAGCGTCACGACCAGCCGCGGCAGGCAGGAGCGCGCGGCCGCGACGGGCGGCCTCTGCCGAGCGGGCCGCACCACCGGCGACACCTCGCCGACGGCTGGTGGTCGCGTCCGCGATCGGGGCGCTCATCATCGGAGCAGGGGTCGTCTACCTGGTGCAGGACCCGGACGGACCGGCCACGGTGTCGGCCGGGTCGGCCAAGTCGCTTCCTCCGGTGGAGTTCGAGACCGGTGTCGTGCATGTGCACGGCTTGGGTGTCGACCCTGCCGATGGTGCCTTGTACGCGGCCACCCACTCGGGGCTGTTCCGACTCCCGACGAGCGGTGCGGCTGTCCGGGTCGCCAACCGGGCGCAGGACACCATGGGTTTCTCGATCGTCGGGCCGCGGACCTTCATCGGTTCCGGTCATCCGGATTTCCGGGAGGATGATGTGCGTCCACCGCTGCTCGGGTTGATCGAGTCCACCGACGCCGGACAGAGCTGGACGCGGCTCAGTCTGCACGGCAAGGCGGACTTCCACGCCCTGCACGCCGCGCACGGCCAGGTGTACGGCTACGACTCGACGTCCCAGACGTTCATGGTGAGCAAGGACCGCACAGCGTGGGACCGCCGGGCGCGATTGCCGATGCGCGACTTTGCGGTCAGCCCCACCGAGCCGGACACGGTGCTCGCCACCACGGAACGCGGCCTTGCGCGCAGCACCGACGGGGGCAAGACGTTCCAGACCGTCGGAGGTCCGCCTGGGCTGGTGGTGCTGGCGTGGGCGGAGAAGGGCTCGCTGTACGGGAGCGCGTTCGACGGCAGCGTGCACCGCTCCGCCGACGGCGGCATCACCTGGAGTCGCCGTGGCACCGCTGCCGGTGAGCCGGAGGCAATCGCCGTCGACGACCGCAACGGCAGCGAAACGGTCTACGTCGCAGTGGCCGAGCGCGGCATCCTGGCCAGCGCGGACGGCGCACAGACCTTTACCACCCGCTACAAGGAGTGACCCGCCCGACTGAGACGGCGACCGTCTCGTCAGGTCTGGCACAGCTGCCGCGTCGAGCTCGAGCGCTCCTGCGGCTGGCAGCGCTGATCCTCCTCCCCCTGGGGCTACTGCTCGCCGGTGCCGCGCCGGCGGCGGCGCACTCGGCGTTGGTCAGCAGCGAGCCGGGCGCCGGCTACGCCCTGACCAGCCCTCCCGCAGACATCACACTGAACTTCAGCGAACGCGTGACGCTGCCCGACCGCGCGCTGGTCGTCCTTGACACCGAAGCGAAGCCGCGGCCCCTGCGGGTGTCACTCGACCCGGGCGGGAAGACCGTGCGTGGCGTCCCAACCACCGAGCTGCCGGTCGGTGCTTACGAGGTCAGCTACCGCGTGATCGGTCGCGACGGCGACCTGATCAGTGGCACTTTCCGGTTCGGGGTCGCCACCCCAGTCGGCCCGTCGACCAGCGCCCAGACGGCGCAGGGCAACCCTCTGCGGGTCCAGCTGGGCACCACCGTCCTTCGCGCGCTGCTGTTTCTCGGGCTGGCCCTCGCGCTCGGCGGGCTCCATCTCACCTGGCGCGTCGACGCGGCCACCGGCGGCCTGCCTGGTGTCCAGCCTCTGGTGCGCGCCGGGTCGCTGCTGGGAGTGGCCGGCGCCGCCGGGCTGCTCGCCGCGCTCGGTGCGCTGTCACAGCTGAGCGACCGCGCAGCCACCGCTGGGGTCACGCGACTGCTCCTGGCTGAGGCTCTGCTGTTCCTGATCGCACTGGCGACAGCCCGGCGGCCGGCAGGTGGCGCGGTCGCCGGCGGCTGCCTGCTCGGGGTCGTCGTGCTGGAGGGGATCCGGGCCCACCCGAGCGAGATCAGCGGCGCCGCCGGCGCAGCCCTGACCGGGGTGCACCTGCTCGCCGGTGCGCTCTGGCTCGGCGGGCTGGTGCACACGCTTCGGCTCGCGGTGGCGTGGCGGGCCAAGCGTCTGGCAGTGCGGATCGCCGTCACGACCTATGCCCGTAGCGCCGTGGCGCTGCTCGCCGTCGTGGTCATCACGGGCACCGTCAGCGCCGTGTTGCTGCTGCCTTCGCGGGCCGACTGGACCGCGACGACGTACGGCCGGGTGCTGCTGCTGAAGCTCGCGCTCGTCGTCGTGGTCGGGGCCGCGGCGGTGCTCGCTCGCGTGCGGCTGGGCCTGCCATCACCAGACGCCGGGCCAGTCGGCAAGTCCGAACCGGCGTCCAGCCCCGCGCCGGGGCCGGTCCGTGCCCTGCTCGGCCGTGCCGCAAAGGTGGAGGCTGGGCTGCTGGCGGCCGTCGTGGTGGTGGCCGCTGCGGTGACGTCGGTGACCCCGCCGAAGTTGGTGCCGGTCTCTGCGCTGCTGGCCGCACCGATCGGTCCGACGCTGCGCACCGCCGAGCGGGTCGGTCAGGTCAGCATCTCGGCGGTGGTCTCCCGCGGAAGGCTGGAGCTGCACGCCGACGCGCCCGACGATGGGGCGCCTGTCGCGATCGGGCTGCGTGGCTGGTTGCTGACGCCCGTGGGCGCCGACCAGGCACTGGAGCTGACCTCGTGCGGAGTGTCCTGTTGGACCGCCGCGGTCGACTGGGGCGACGGGTCGAACACCCTGACGCTGGACGTCGACGCCCAGCGCTGGCAGGCCGGGCGCGTCACCCTTGCCGTGCCATGGCCTGTCACCCCCGCCCCCGGGCTGCTGGCGCGCGTGCAGAAGGCGATGGGGGCACGCAGCAGGATCGACACTGTCGAGACCGTCACGTCGGGCTTCGGCGTGGTGCTGCCGACGAGGTCCCGACGGACCGGGCAGGAGTACCTGGAGTCACAACCCTGGGCCGACGGTGGCGCGACCGACGCGACGATCGTCACGTCCGGCCAGCAGCGCACGTTGCTTTTCGCGTTGCCCTCGTTGGGCTACCACTTCGCGATGCGACTGGACACCCAGGACCGCGTGGTGTCCGAGCGCATCGTCACCCCGAACCACCTACTGACCCGGCAGTACCGCTTCCCCGCGCCAGGGTGACGACACGTCCCGGCGCGCAATCCCTAATACACCTGGGGAGTATGGTATCGGCGTCCGAACAGACGGAAGAGGCATCACGATGGCAAGCAAGGCACGTGCAGCGACCCGAGTGCCCACCAAGGGTAGGACGGCGGCGGCAACCAATTCGCCCGCGGATGCGAGCTGCGTTGCGCAGCGCGAAATGATGCCGGCGGACAAGCGTGACGAGGCGCTGCAACGTCTCGCGCGGGCGTCCGGCCAGGTGCAGGGGATCACCAGGATGATCGACGAGGGCCGGCACTGCACCGAGGTCCTCCAGCAGATCGCAGCTGTGCAGAAGGCCCTGGACGGCGTCGGCAACATCGTGCTCCGCAACTACCTCGAACGGTGCGTCACCACCGCCATCGAGGGCGGGGATCCCCTGATCTACGACGAGCTCATGCGGGTGTTCTCCCGCTATCGCTGACGCATCGCCATGACCGCTGCCGAACGGCGTTCAGGTGAGGCGTCGTGCTGCGACGATCCGGCCGACACCGAGTGGGGCCGGTTGCCCGGTGCCGCGCCACCGCTGCGCTGGTGGCAGCCGGCCTGGTAGAGCATCTCGTGCTGCTCTCACCCGCCGCGTTCGCCGCTCCGGACGAGGCACGCCGCCAGATCGGCGGTCGGTCCTGACTCGCCGACCCCCCTGTTGCCACCACTGTCGTGCTGGCGGAGGACGATCGGACCCTCCCCGCCGGCCCCTTCGCCCAGCTGCTATCCGCACGCATCGCCGTGGTCCACCTGGGCGGGAGCCACCTGCCGCCCCGGGGATGCACTACCGCACTGACTGCCGTGATCGCTGCCGCGGCGGGGAACGCAGGCCTTTCCACTTCCGTTGTCGAGGGTACCCCCCCTTAGTATTGAGCAGGCAGCCCTCGGGTCTTGGCCGACCGGCCAGGACCCACGAACGTTCGAGGAGAACACATGCCCAACTTCTTCTACAGCCTGG
>JANLPD010000204.1:0-2261 GCA_031367045.1 Frankiales bacterium
TCTGGTAGTCGGCCCCGGCGCACTTCGCGGCATCGAGCCCCAGGTTGGCAGGCGGCGGGGGCGCCTTGCTCGAATGGCAGCGCGCGCAAGTGTCGGCGAAGACGATCTTGGCGCGATCCAGGGTGGCTGCGTCGGCCTTCAGGAAGGCAATGCCGCCGGGCGCATCTTGCAGTCGATCGGGCTTCGCCGCCTTCAGGAAGAACAACGCGGTGCTGGGCGTGCCGGCCTCGGTGGCCTGCCAGTACGACGAGTTCTTCTGCGCATCGGCGATCTTGATCGGCGTGATCTCCTTGCCGCCGACCACCGGGTTGAAGTGCAGCAGCCACTCTTCGCTGAACAGGCATGTTGAGATAAACGCGGTTCAGCGCACCGAGCAGACCGACGGAATCGGCGCCGTCCTTCAACACATGCGGCGTCAACGCGATGGCGTTCGCCTTGTCGTAGTACTCGCTCAGCGGGCCGGTCGGGTAGAAGTCGTTCAATTGCTTGTTGTCGAGTTCGCCGTCGGCCAGCTTCTCGTGCCACAGCCGCTTGCCCACGCTCAGGCGCGCGACGAAGTCATAGACCGCGTTCATCGTGCGCGGGTTGTTGATGCTGTCGGTGGAGACCAGCGATGTATCCATCGAGCCCGGCCGGAAGGTGTGGGCCAGCTGGAACATGTAGTTGCTCTGACCCTCGGACTTGTCGGCGTTGTGAATGAAGAGCCTGTCGACCCACATGTACTGCGCGCCCACCGATGAGCTGAGGTTGGCGAAGGCCGGATGAGCCGGATCGCCCGGCGGATTCACCGGGCTGGGGCCGACATGGCAGAAGCCGCACGACATGCCCACGCGATACGGCCGCACCAGATCCTTGCGGTTGTAGTAGTTCGAATCGGTGTAGTAGAGATCGGGCTTCCACTCGTTGGCGGCCTTTTCGTCGAAGGCCGGATTCGGAAACAGGCGCAGGCCCAGGATGCCGGTCGCATAGCCGTAGTAGGAGCCGATCGGCTGCGTCGTACCGTCGCCCAGCGGCTTGCCGCGAGCGCCGATCGCCACACCCGGGTACTTGCTTTCGTCCTCGAACGGATCGGGCTTGCAATCCTTGCTATGCACGTCGAGCCACAGGCCGCGGCGGTTCGGGTCAGGACCGGTGGCCTTGTCGAAGCAGGGTTCGTTGACCAGGCCGAGGTAACTCCAACGGTTGCTGCGCGAGTAGCCCTGGCTGGGATGCGAGCTGATGATCTTCAGAAGGTCGAAACCGCCATACGTGTACTGCGTCATCTTGTCCCAGAAGCGGTCGTTGCCACCGCTCCAGACCAGCCACATGTTGCGTCCCGCCTCTTCCTGCGGTGTCAGCGTCACTGCACCGTCCATGTCGTGGAAGTAGGGGTCTTCGGAGTGCTTGAACGTATTCCCGGCACGGCCGGCAAGCCTGGCTTCATCGACCACCTGGCCGGGTTTCGGATCGCCGGAGCAGCCCGGCAGCAGCAAGGCTGCCAGCAGCGCAATCGAGGGGAATGCGCGGGTCGGATGGCGTAAGGTCATATCCCTCTCCCTGTTTTGTAGGACGGATGTAGCATGCACTTGCGGACGTTCCCTGGCAATCATTCTTGCGCGCGAATCAGCTCACGCCAAGCGGCCCGATGACCTTCGTCATCAATCCTGAGGACGGATATCCGCTCGGGTCTCGCCTTGCTGTTTACCGGCCATACACTGGACGCGATGCGTTCGGAGGATACGATGTCCAACACCAAAAGCTCCCCATGGTGTCCGTTTCACGCGAGTGCGGAGGATCTGCAAAGGATCGGCCGAGACGTATCGGAAATCGGAGTCATCCAGCGCAGGCTCGTTGAGAAATGCGATCAGCTGAAGCAGCCGGATCGAGTCGCGCATCAGTACCAGATCGCCGGCGGGAAGGTCCTGCTGACCGTGGCGCACGATCTACCCGACGCGCTGCGCGGCGTGGGCCTGTTCGTGCCAGGTGCCGTGCACCTGGGCATCGGCAGAGTCTCCACCGGCCTGGGGGTGCCGCACGTCGAACCAAGCCTCGACTTCCTCGGCCTGCGGCTCGCATTTCGAACACCAGGCGGCCAGCGCGTGGACTTCCTCAGCCTCAACGACCCGGGTGCCCCGGTCGACAACCACGTCGATTTCATGTCCGTGCTGCATGCAACTGCCGAATCGGCGGGCGTGGATCTGCCGGTCATCGGCGATCTCGGAGAGCATGAGCTCGCCAACTTGGTGGCCACGCAGAGCGTCTTTGCCGCCGCGCTCGCGCGA
>JANLPD010000215.1:0-3111 GCA_031367045.1 Frankiales bacterium
CGCCGCTGACCTCCCCACGGGGCAGTCTGCTGCGTCAGTCTCGCGACCATGGATATCGACGAGCTCGGGGCCGCCATTCGTCTTGCCTGTCCGACGCACCAGCAGGGGCTGCAGACGCGACTTGAGCTGCGCCGCAGCCTCGGCGCGCGGACCTTCGAGCGCGCGGTCAGGGTCGGCGCCCTTCAGCGCGTGCGGCGCGGCGTTTACGCGCCGGTTCCGCTGCTTCCACGTGGCCGCTTCTTGGTCGAGGATGACCGTCCCGACCCCGCATACGTCGCCGAAGTGCGCGCGACGCTGCTGTCTCTGGGTCCCGACGTGACTGCCTCGCGCCGAACGGCCGCCGTGTTGCGGGGATTCGCGCTGGTGACGGAGCCGACGGAGGTCGAGATCGACGTACACCCGGACCGCGGCAGGCTGACTATGAAGGGCGTCGACTTCCGGCGGACTCTCTCCTCGGTCGAGTTGCTCGTTGTCTTGCCGGGCACGGAGCCACTCTGGGTGACGACTGCGCTTGCCACTGTGCTTGGAGTCGCCGCAGACCGACCGTTCCTGGACGCGGTCGCATGCGCAGACGGCGCGCTGCGGACCAAGGCGGTGAGCATGCAGGAGCTCACCTCGGCCGTTCGGGCGCAGCGTGGCCGGCCGGGGGTGCGCCAGTTGCGCCGAGTCGTACGAGCTGTCGACCCGATCTGTGGTTCGGTGCTGGAGTCAAGAGTCCGGCTGCTCTTGATCGGTGCAGGTCTGCACGGCTTCACGACACAGCGACAGATGTACGACGAGCATGGGCGCCTGCTCGCTCGAGTGGACTTCTGCTGGGAGGAGCAGCGCGTTGCACTGGAAGCGGATGGTCGTCGCTTTCACGACAAGGACACGATCGTGTCGCTCGACCGGCAGAAGAACAACGAGCTACAGCGGGTCGGCTGGCGGATCATCCGGGTGACCTGGGACGACGTCGTCAACCGGCCGGAGCAGGTCGTGCAGATGGTTCGTGACTTCCTGGTGGGGATCGCCGCGTAGGCGTTCGCCGCCGCTGCACCTCGCGCCCTCGCGCCTTCACGCCCTCGCGCAGATGCACCACAGAGAGATCACCGGCCCGGCAGCCGGTGTCAATCAGGCGCACCTGTGGTGCATCTGCTCCGAAGTAGGAGCGGCGCCGGGCGTGCAGCGGGCAGGTCTAGCCGTTGTCCTTCACGCGCGACGCCGCATCCCTGGCGGCGACGCTGACGCTGTTGGCAGCAGAGGTTGCAGCCGAGCTCACCATCGGGCCAACGGTGGAGCCGAAGGCGGTTGCCCCGCGGCTGACCGTCGTCGGCAGCTTGCGCACGACGCCGCTGACGACCTGTGACGGGCGCTGCTGCTCCTCGTGCAGGGCAGAGGAAGCCAGGATGGCGCCGGTCAGACCGGGGATCGCCCACTGCAGCGCGGCGAGCTGCTTCTGGGCCTTGGCGACCTCCGGCGGTGTAGCCGCTGACGGCTCGGTCGCACCGGCTGCCGGGACGGCGCCGGCGTTCATCATCTTCTGGCCGAGGACCCAGGCGTAGGCCGTCGCGCCAAGGGCCCCAGCGGTGAGCGCCAGCTTGGTGTTCGTGTTGGCCAGAACGCCCTTCTGGGCGCGGACCCGGCCCTTGTTCTCCTTCAGCAGCACTGCGCCACCAGCCAGGTGGGCGCCGATCGCAGCCAGGTTGATGGGAGTCCAACGACCCCAACCGGCGTTCGCCACCCGGGTCCGCATCCGCGGATCGTCCATGTCAGCAGCAGCCCCATTGACGCCGACAGCGCCCATGAGCGAGCCGCCGAACCAGGCCGCTAGGCCGATGTCGTGCAGGGCGTGGGCCAGGGTGTTGCGCTCGGACACGGCGGGGCTCCTTAGGCAGGGGATGTCGACCTGGGGAGGCCTACCCGCCTCTGCCTCTGCCTGAACCCTGGCCTGTGCTTGCTGGGTCTGCAAGAGTCCTGGGTGTGCGGACGATGACCGGGGAGGTGGGTGTGCCCGACACCGACACCGATGCCTACGCCGTCGTTGTCTTCCGCGAGGAGGGGCGCTGGGAGGCGGGCTCGCTCCCTGCCGTCCTGACCAGGGACCTCGACGGGTTGATCGCCGCTGTCCGCCAGCAGACGATGCTCGGCGATGCGTTCGCCCTGGTCGACGTCGCTGACGAGTTCTTCGTCGTGGTCCGGGTGCAGCAGGGCCGGGTTCGGCTGCTCCTGTCCGACGTCACAGCGGCCGACGAGTGGGACCTTGCCGGTCAGGTCTTGGACGCCCTCGAGCTGCCGTTGCCCGCCGATGAAGACCTCGACGAGGTCTGGCCGGCCGGTGACCTCGGGGTCTTCGAGGACCTCGGTCTCGATGAGATGGAGTTGGGCGCGATCCTGAGCGATCTTGATGCCTACGCCGATGAGATGCTGTCCACCGTCGCCCGCAGGATCGGTTTCGCCGATGTCTACGAGCGCGTCGTGGACGCGCTCGTCCACTAACCCCAGGAGACCGTATTGAGCTATTTTGCCGCCGCCGTGGCCCGGTCCGAAGCGGGTTGGACCGGCCGGGAGCTCATCCTCGACGGCGTTGAGGATGTTGAGACCCTCGCGGAGGAACTGCGCGACTTCACCGGCGACGGCCCCGGTCCAGCGCTCCTGTTGATCGAGGAGGATGACGAGTACGTCGCACTCGTACGCGTCGACGGCGGCGCTGGCTCCCTCGCGGCCCCTCGCATCTTCCTGTCCGACCGCCGCGCGGTTCTTCAGGGCGGCCTGGCCGCGATGCTCTGGGAGGAGGACGCAGCTGAGGCCGCCGAGGAGGAGACCGAGGACGACGAGGGCACCCGCCCGATGTCCGAGCCGGTGGGCGACCGGGACCTGCTCAGCGACCTCGGAACGCCGGCAGAGGCCCTGCTTGGGCTGTGCGCCGAGGAGGGCATGCTGCCCGCTGACGTGCTCACCGTTGTCGGCGAGCGGGCCGGCTTCGTCGACGTCCTCGAGGGACTGCGGGACGCGTGAGCTGGGAGTCTGCGATGGGGCTTGCCCTGCAGCAGGCGGCCCTGGCGGCCGAGCATGGGGACGTCCCGGTCGGCGCTGTCCTGCTTGCCGCGGATGGGCAGGTGCTCGCGGTCGGTC
>JANLPD010000230.1:0-4316 GCA_031367045.1 Frankiales bacterium
GATCTTCAGGATGCGTTCCTGCGTGCAGACCAGGCGCAGCGACCCCTCGTGGGCCCGCACGCGCTTCAGCCCGCCGACCAGGACGCCAAGACCGGTGGAATCCAGGAACTCGACGCTCTCCATGTCGACCACCAGGTGGTACTGGCCGCTGGTGACCAGGTCGATCAGCTGCTCGCGGAGCTTGGGCGCCGTGTAGACGTCGATCTCGCCCCCGACGACGACGACCGTGCGGTCACCTTCGGTGCGGGTCGACAGGGACAGGTCCACGGTTTTCCTCCAGGCGTGTTCATGGCCGTGCGTACTGGTCTCTTACGATCAACATTTCGGCCGGCTCCTCACAGGAACCGGGCTCAGGACTACCCGTCGCACGTGGCATCTAACCCCAGCGGCGGTCCGGGCCCAACGCACAGCACCGTCTGGCAGGATTGTGCGCCCGTGACGAACGCCGACCACCTCACTGCGGCGACGCTGCTGCAGCGGCTGCTCCGGGACCCGACCCGGGCCCAGCGGGTGACTCACGTCGAGCACGTCGCGTCGCGCGTCGGACGGCAGACCGCCTGGCCGTCCTGGGTCGCTCCCCTTCTCATCGACCGGCTCGCCCTGGTCGGCGTCACCGCTCCGTGGGAGCACCAGGCCGCGGCGGCGGACCTGGCCTGGGATGGGCAGGGCGTCGTGGTGGCGACGGGCACGGCCAGCGGCAAGTCGCTCGCCTACCTGTTGCCGGTCCTGTCCATACTGCTCGCCGACGACAAGGCCACCGCGCTCTACCTGTCGCCGACCAAGGCGCTCGCGGTGGACCAGCTGCGCGCTGTGCGCGGGCTGAACCTCGCGCAGGTGCGCGCGGCGACCTACGACGGGGACACGGCCCCCGAGGAACGGGCTTGGGTCCGCCGCTTCGGCTCGCTCGTCATGACGAACCCCGACATGTTGCACCGCAGCGTCCTGCCGCGGCACAGCGACTTCGGCCGGTTCCTGCGCGGGCTGCGCTTTGTCGTCGTCGATGAGTGCCACACCTACCGGGGCGTCTTCGGCTCGCACGTCGCGCAGGTGCTCCGCCGGCTGCGCCGCATCTGCGCCAAGTACGGCGCCGACCCGGTGTTCATCCTTGCGTCCGCCACCGTCAGCGACCCCGAGCTGTCCGGGTCGCGGCTCACCGGTGCGAACGTGGTCCCCATCACCGACGACGCCTCGCCGCGCGGCACGACCGAGTTCGCGCTGTGGGAACCACCGCTGCAGGTCGCCTTCCGCGGTGAGCACGAGGCCCCGGTACGACGCTCCGCGACGGCGGAGAGCGGCGACCTGCTCGCCGACCTCGTCGTCGAGGGGGCGCGGACCATCGCGTTCGTCCGCTCCCGTCGGGGGGCCGAGGCCGTCGCCCTCAGCGCCCGTCGATCCGTTGCGGAGGCCGCCCCCGAGCTGGCCGACCGCGTCGCGGCGTACCGCGGCGGCTACCTGCCGGAGGAGCGGCGCGAGCTCGAGCAGCGCCTGCAGTCAGGCGATCTGCTCGGGGTCGCGGCCACCAACGCCCTCGAGCTGGGCGTCGACGTCGTCGGGCTCGACGCTGTCGTGTTGACCGGCTGGCCGGGCACGGTGGCCTCGGTCTGGCAGCAGGCCGGCCGGGCCGGCCGCACCGGCCAGGGCGCGCTCGCCGTCTTCGTCGCCCGCGACGATCCGCTGGACACCTACCTCGTCCACCACCCGGCCGCGCTGTTCGACCGTCCTGTCGAGGCCACCGTGCTCGACCCGTCCAACCCCTACGTCCTCGGCCCCCACCTGTGCTGCGCCGCCGCGGAGCTACCGCTCACCGAGGCCGACCTGCCGCTGTTCGGTGACCCGGAGGAAGTGCGGCAGCTGCTGGGAGCACTGGTGGAGCGCGGCGTCCTGCGCTCCCGGCGGAACGGCTGGTTCTGGACGTCGCGAAAGCGGCCCGAGACCGACATCCGCGGCGCAGGCGGCCCGCCGGTACGCCTCGTCGAGGCCGGCACCGGTCGCCTGCTCGGCACGGTCGACAACTCCTGCGCCCACAGCCAGGCCCACGACGGCGCGGTCTACCTCCACCAGGGCGAGACCTACCTGGTCGAGCACCTCGACCTCGAGGAGGCCGTTGCCCTCGTGCGCCAGCATGACCCCGACTACTCGACCAGCGCGCGCGACGTCACGCACATCCGGGTGGTGAAGGAGCAAAGCACCACGTCGTACGCCGGTGTCTCGTTGTCCTTCGGCACCGTCGACGTGACCCACCAGGTTGTGTCGTTCCTGCGCAGGCGCGTCGCGACCGGCGAGGTGCTCGGTGAGGAGCCGCTGGACCTACCGCCGCGCGAGCTCCAGACCAGGGCGGTCTGGTACACCGTGGACGCCACCGTGCTGGCTGCGGCTGGTCTCGTGGGGACCGATGTTCTCGGCGCCACCCACGCCGCCGAGCACGCCGCTATCGGCCTGCTTCCGCTGTTCGCCACCTGCGACCGCTGGGACATCGGCGGCGTCTCCACCGCACTGCACGAGGACACCGGGCTTGCGACGGTGTTCGTCTACGACGGACATCCGGGCGGGGCCGGCTTCGCCGAGCGCGGCCATGCTCGGGCAGCGGCCTGGCTGCGGGCGGCCCGAGAGGCGATCGCGTCCTGCGAATGCGAGACGGGCTGCCCGTCGTGCGTCCAGTCACCCAAGTGCGGCAACGGCAACGAACCGCTGGACAAGGCCGGAGCGGTTCGGCTGCTCGATGCCGTGCTCGCGAGCGGACTGGAAGTCGCCTCAGCGGGGTAAAGCCCTTTGCGTCCCGTCCCATGTCTGAGGAGCTGTGCTGTGATCGCCCTGGGTATCGTGCTCGTCGTCTTGTCAGGCGCCTTCGCGCTCGGCGTGGCGCTGTCCAACACCTCCCACACGCAGGCCGAGGCCTTCGGGGTCTCGTTGTCCAATGTCACGCTCGGGGGCCTTTTCCTCGCGGGGGTGGCCACCGGTGCCGTGCTGCTCCTGGGCCTTGCGCTCATGCTCGCCGGAGGCGGCCGCAAGAGTCGCCGGCGTCGAGCAGCCAAGGCCGAGGTCAAGGGCGTCCGCACTGAGCGCGCTGGCCTAGCCGATGAGAACGCCCGTCTGCAGGAGGAGCTGGTCGCGGAGCGCGAACGCGCCGTCTCGCCGGCCGCAGTCGCTCCGGCCGCCAGCGACCCGTATCCCACCAGGCAGGACGAGTCCACGGGTGACCGCGCCACCCAAGGTCACACCACTGGTGAGCACCCCATCGAAGAGCGCACCACCCGTGAATACGCCTCAGGGCGGGATGCGGCCGTGCGCGAGGACGTGGAAGCCCAGCCCCGGAAGCGCTCCGGTCTGTTCCACCGCGGGGAATAGCGCAGGTTTCCTCATGGTGGCAATGGTCTGGGCCAAGCGGGTCGGGGTGCTCGAAGGTGCTTGCTACGAGCTGGCAGCGCACGCGTGACGGCTCCGGGACTGATGACCAACGGCGGGTCAGCCGGGCGTCCCCTTCACCGCCAGTTGCCTGGTCGCGACGAGTTCGAAGCGCATGATTAGACGCTGGCGGGCACTTCCCTTGGGGTGGCAGGTGGTCAGGGTCAAGGACCTGAAGGTCAGGTTTTGTCCCACCACCCCGAGGTCCGTCGGCTGGACGACCCAGGGATTTGCATGGTTGGCGAACGGCGCGATGGCCTGGTAGGTGTAGACGGCGAAGGGTGTCTCGAGCTCGGCCAGATCGCCGGGCTGGAGGCGGTCGAGTTGGTTGAACGGTCGGCCGAAGGTTGTTCGGTGGCCGGCGATGCCGACGTTTCCCTTCTCTCCTGGCAGAGGCGTGCCGACGTAGTGGCCGGCGCCGGCGCGCAGTGCGGCCGGCGTGGTGCCCTCCACGACCAGCACATCCAGATCGAGTTTGCGGATCCGCAACCGGGTGAGGCCCTGCCCGATGCCGATCTTGCGGAGCCGGTAGGCGTCGCGGACATCGGGGCCGTCAAAGGCACTCTGGAGCTGGCCCTGCTCGTAGCGGCCGTAGAGGTCGGTGCCTACTGGGTAGGCGAACATCGCGCAGCCGGCCAGCAACAGAACGACCGAAAGCACCGACACGGACTTGCGACCACTGGGCCGGCGTAGCGCTTTTGCCGCGAGCGCCCCGAACCCTCGGGGCGCCGCGGGAACGGGTGGGGTGACGGACGAGGGCTGCACGTTCGGTGCCTGCTTTTCGTTGCGGGTCGTGAGTCAGGCGCGGAGGCGATCCGGACCCGGACCGGACAAGGAGCGCAACGTTGGGCGGGGCCCGAGGCTACGTGATGACCCGGCTGCCGTCCTGGTTGGTCCTGGTAGGTGCCCGCCCC
>JANLPD010000233.1:0-1680 GCA_031367045.1 Frankiales bacterium
GCCTGCATCGCCACCACCGCGCGGCCCGGCCAGCGGTGCGAGCCGCCAGCAGCACAGTCGCCATGACCAGCAGGACGGCCGCGAGGACCCCGGCCGGCCCGTGCGACCCGAGCCTCTGCGCAGCGCTCAGCAGCAGGAGCACCGGCCCCAGCACGACGAGACCGACGAGCACCGGAAAGCACATCGGCGCAGCGTCTCAGAGGAGCAGGTGCACCGCGACCGCGAGCCCGACGACGAGGACCGTGCCGCGCAGGACCGCATCAGGCACCTTTCGCGCGAGCCCGCCGCCGAGCCGCCCTCCGGCCAGGCTCGCGACCGCGAGGATCGCCGCGTCGGACCGGTCGACGGGTGCCACGACGAGAAAGACCACTGTCCCGAGAGCGGACGAGATCAGGCTGAGGGTGCCTTTGAGGGCGTTGAGGCGCTGCAGCCCGTCAGCCAGGAGCAGTCCGAGCACGGCCAGCAGCAGCACGCCGACCGCCGCTCCGAAGTACGACGCGTAGACGCCGGCGGCGAAGATGCTGGCGTGCAGGACGATGGGTCGCTCCCGGTGGCCGCCGTCGCGCTTGCGGAGGGCGGCTGTGAGCCGGGGCTGCACTGCGAGGAGCCCGACGGCGCCGAGGACGAGGAAGGGCACCACCCGTTCGAAGACGGCAGCAGAGGTCGTCAGCAGCACCACACAGCCGAGCGCGGCGCCAAGCCCGGCCGTGAGACCGAGGTCCCGGACCCGGCGCCCCTGGCCGGCCAGCTCGCGACGGTAGGCGAGGGTGCCACCGAGGTAGCCCGGCAGGAGGCCGACGGTGTTGGTCACGTTGGCGACGAGGGGTCCGTGCCCGACCGCCAACAGCGCCGGAAAGGACAGCAGCGAGCCGCCGCCGGCGACCGCGTTGAAGGCGCCGGCGACGAAGCCTGCGCCGGCAAGAAGGGCAACGTCGGCGGCGCTCACGAGGGGTCAGCGCAGGGCTGCCCTCGGAGGGGTTGCCGTCGGAGGGTGTGCCGCACCCGGTCCACGCTAGGGGCGATCAGGCTGGGCCGGGGAGGTCGACGGTCTCGCCGTGGGAGTACGCCGTACGCCCCTCGCGTCGAAGCAGCCAGACGGACTGGCGGCCCTCGACCTCCCAATGGTCCGCGCGCCAGATCAGGGCGGTGTCCTCGTCGACACCGACGACCTCGGTGCCGGCTGGGGGCCGCAGCAGGAAACGCCCCACCAGGTCGGGCATCCAGCCGAGGAAGCGGTCGAAGTGCGGGATGACCCGAAGGTGTGGCAGCACGCCGAGGCCCTCGCGCGTGGGGTTGATCGGGTGGCGCAGGTCCGGCACCCAAGACGTCAGGGCGATCGCTCCGGCGCTGCACCCGGCAAGGGCTGCGCCGCCCCGCCAGGCCTGCTCGATGGCCGTCCACAGCGCGGAGCCCCGGAGGGCGTCCGCGAGGTAGGGCGGGTCGCCGCCCGACAGGTAGATGAGGCCGGCGCCCTCCACCAGAGCGACCAGCTCGGGGTTGTCGGCCTCGTCGCGGTCGCGCACAAGGACCGGCCGGGCCTCGACCCCGAGCCGCGCGGCCTGTTCGCGGCCGAGCTCGACCCACCGGGCCAGTGAGGCCGACCCCTCGGGAGCGGCGGCAGTCGGGACCTGGACGTAGACCGGCGGCCGGCCGGCCAGCAGGCCGCGCTCCACCTCGAGC
>JANLPD010000248.1:0-3924 GCA_031367045.1 Frankiales bacterium
CAGAACGTGACCTGGTCGGTCGAGCCGGGCCAGTTCACCGGCATCGTCGGCCCGTCCGGTTCGGGCAAGACGTCACTGCTCAAGGTGCTGCTCGGCACCGTGGTCCCGCACCACGGGACCGTGACACGGGCACCCGGCACCGCTGTCAGCTACGTGCCCCAGCTCGAGACAGTCAACTGGAACTTCCCGGTCACGGTGGCTGAATGCGTCCTTATGTCGCGTGCCTCCCGCCGGCTCATGCCGTGGGCGACACGGGAAGAAAAATCCGACGTAGCAGCCGTTCTGGAGCGGCTCGGCATCCCCGAGCTGGGTGGTCGTCACATCCGCGAGCTGTCCGGCGGCCAGCAGCAGCGGATGTTCATCGCCCGCGCGCTGGTCCGCCAGCCGCAGCTGCTCCTCATGGATGAGCCGACCTCCGGCGTCGACGTCGGGACGCGGCATGAGGTGCTGCACCTGCTCGACGACCTCAACCGCGAGGGGCTGGCGATCGTGCTGACGACCCACGACCTCAACGGCATGGCGGCACACCTGCCGGACCTGCTCGCCCTGCAGTGCCGCGTCATCGCGCAGGGCGCGCCGCACGAGGTGATCGTCCCGGACGTCCTCGAGCGGGTTTTCGGAGCGCGCATGGAAGTCCTCCAGCACCTCGGCATGCCGGTCGTCGTCGACGTCGGCTCGTCCCTCGGGGTGGCCTGATGCTGCAGTCCATCCTGGACCCGTTCCACTACCAGTTCTTCGTCAAGGGGATGGCCGCCGCCCTGATGGCCGGCGCGCTGTGCGGGCTCATCGGCGTCTTCATCACTCTGCGTGGGATGAGCTACATCGGGCACGGGCTCTCGCACGCCATCTTCGGCGGTTTCGCCGCGGCCCCGCTGCTCGGCGTCAACGTGCTCCTCGGGGCCGGCGTCTGGGGCCTCGCTTCGGCCCTGGCCATCAACGGGGTAACCCGCCGCAAGCGGATCGGCGCCGACGCGGCCATCGGCGTCATCACGACAGCATCATTTGCCCTCGGCGTCGCCCTGCTGACGAAGTTCGGCAACAAGGGCCCGACGTTCGACGCGGCGCTGTTCGGCAGCATCCTCGGGGTGACCCAAGGGGATCTGCTGCTGCTCGGCGCCGCTCTCCTCATCGCGGTCGTCGTCTTCACGGTGCTGTACCGGCCGTTCCTGTTCTCGACCTTCGACCCTGAGGTGGCCGACGTCTCGGGCGTCTCGGTGAAGCGGATGGACGCGCTGCTCATGGCTGTGCTGTCGCTGTCGATCCTCGCGACGCTGACCATCATCGGCGTGACGCTGGTCGCCGCGACCCTCGTCATTCCGGCCGTGGTCGCCCGCATGCTGACCAACAGCTTTGGGCGCATGCTCTGGATCTCGACCATCCTGGGCGCGGTCAACGGCGCCATCGGGATGTACTTGTCCTACCAGGTGGAGATCCCCTCGGGCACCACGATCGTGCTCGTCAACGCCGCCGTCTTCGCGGTCGTGCTGGCGCTGTCCGGAGCCAAGGGCCTGAAGCGCTCTGCCGGGATGGACGAGCACGCTGACGTCCCCGTCGTCGCGCCGGTCGCCGCCGGTCGGGTCTAGCCGGACCGGGCCTAGGATCGCCCGGTGCCCCAGACACCTCGACTGTCTCCCGGAGACCTGGCCCCTGCCTTCTCCCTGCCCGACGCCGACGGCAAGAAGGTCTCGCTGTCGTCCTTCGCGGGCAGCAAGGTCGTCCTCTACGTCTACCCGGCCGCCGCCACCCCTGGCTGCACGACGCAGGCCTGCGACTTTCGCGACAACCTCGCGTCGCTGAAGGCAGCGGGCTACCAGGTCATCGGCCTGTCGCCGGACCAGCCGGCCAAGCTCGCGGCCTTCCGGGACGCGGAGGGGCTGCCGTTTCCGCTGTTGTCGGACGTCTCCAAGGGCGTGCTCACTGCCTACGGGGCGTACGGCGAGAAGCAGCTGTACGGCAAGACCGTGACCGGCGTGATCCGGTCGACCTTCGTCATCGACGAGAACGGCCAGGTGGAGCGTGCGTCGTACGCCGTGAAGGCGAAGGGCCACGTGGCCAAACTGCGCCGCGACCTCGGTCTGGACTGAAGCCCGTCGAGGGCGGACCTATCCTTGCCAGCTGGCGCGAGTGGCGGAATTGGCAGACGCTGCGGCTTTAGGTGCCGCCGCCTTCGGGTGTGGGGGTTCGAGTCCCCCCTCGCGCACCACAACCACAGCCGGGTTGCTCCGTGCCGTCACACCTGCTCACTAGGGTGGGCGGATGAAGCGGACTGTGGTGACCGGCGGGGCTGGGTTCTTGGGCTCGCACCTGTGCGAGCGGCTCCTTGCCGACGGCCACGAGGTCATCGCGCTGGACAACTTCCTGACCGGGACGCCGTCCAACGTCGAGCACCTCCTGGAAAACGACCGGTTCCGGCTCGTCAAGGCCGACATCACCGACTACATCCACGTCCCCGGCCGGGTCGACGAGATCCTGCACTTCGCCTCGCCGGCGAGCCCGATCGACTACCTCCTGCTACCGATCGAGACCATGAAGGTCGGCGCCATCGGGACGCTGCACGCACTCGGGCTGGCCAAGGAGAAGGGCGCCCGCTTCCTGCTGGCCTCGACCAGCGAGACCTACGGCGACCCGCAGGTCCACCCGCAGCCCGAGACCTACTGGGGCCACGTCAACCCGGTCGGCCCCCGCGGGGTCTACGACGAGGCCAAGCGCTACGCCGAGGCGCTGACCATGGCCTACCGCCGCACGCACCAGGTCGACACCGGCATCCTGCGCATCTTCAACTCGGTCCTGGCCGACGAGCAGCTGGTCTACGACGACGGCACAACCCTGCACCGGACGACGGCCGGCCAGCTCGCGGGTCGACTCGGCCTCACGGAGGCGGGAGCCGTGCCGCTGCACGGGTGGACCGTCCCCTCCTTCGACGCCGACGCCAGGATCAACGCGGCCGAGGCGACGTGGTTCATCGGCCACCCGACCGAGCAGACGTGTTACCAGGTCAGCACCTGCTACGGACGTGACGTCACGGTGACCGGCGACCACAGCCTGTTCGTGCGCGGCGCGGATGGCCAGCCAGTGGCTAAACCCGTCAACGACCTCCGGGTCGGAGACGAGATCGCAGTCGCCGGTCGCGTGGAGGTCGTCGAGCGCGACCGGGCTGTCGTGGATCTGCTCGACGTGCTGCGCGACGCCGATCCCTGGACCGTGGCCGTCGCCTTCGACGGACTGTCGGCGATCATCCACGAGCAGCGCGCTGAGCTTGTCTCGGGTTATCTCGCACACAAGGGCAGCGGCACGCGGCGGAGCGCCTGGGGGACGGTGGTCCGCTGGCGCAAGCAGGGCTGGGTGCCGCTGGGTGCCCTGCGGGCCGGCGGGATCAGCGTGCCTCGGGAGGCCGCCCTCCGCCCGGCGGCAGCTGGTCCTGCGGCCGCCCTTGCCCGCCTCGTCGTCCTGACCGACGAGCTGCTCTGGCTGCTTGGACTCTGGGTGGCGCAAGGGTCGTGGAGCGGGTCGGCTGCCAACGGCGAGGACCTCAGCATCTCCGGTGCGCAGGACGTGCTGGACCGCGCGCAGAAGGTGATCGAGCGAGACCTCGGGCTGCACTGCGCCCGCTCGAAGCCCAGCACAGCCCGCGCTGGCGCACTGTCGGTCAACAACCAAGCGCTGCTGCAGCTCCTGGGCCACCTCGGCTTCGGTCCGCACAAGTGCCTCCCCGGGTGGGTCCTCGGCCTGCCCCTGCGCCGGCTCGGTCAGGTCCTAGAGGGCTACCGCGAGGGGGCCGGCGGCCACCCTGGTACCGCGTCCGAGGGGGCGGAGGGCCACGAGTTCTCGACCGTCAGCACGACGCTGAAGGACGACCTCGTCTTCGCCTTCGCCCGCTTCGGGCTGGTGCCGGACGTTACCCGCTGCGAGCCCTGCCCCACGCAG
>JANLPD010000250.1:0-4785 GCA_031367045.1 Frankiales bacterium
CAGGCCGAGGCTGGTGAGGACGCCGGCGAGCTGCGCCTTGTTGGCCGTGCGGCCGCCGACGTTGATGCCGCGGAGCAGCGCCACTGCACGCGTCACGGGTCTAGTCGTCCTCGTCGTCGCGGCGCGCCAGCCACGTCGCGATGCGCTCGACCGGCACCTCGAACTCCGGGTGCAGGTCGACGAACTCGCGCCTGCGCTCGGCAAGCCAGGCAAGCGAGACCTGCTCTTCCCCCCTGCGCTCCGCGAGCTCTTCCAGACCGCGGTCGGTGAAGTACACCTAATGCCCCCGCGGCGTGGTCATCGACCCAGCGCTGCCTCGACGAGCGCGAACTGCTGGGCCTCGTGGACCTTGCTCGAGCCGGCGGCCGGAGAGGCGCTGGCGCGGCGCGAGACGCGGCGCAGCTGGCGGCCTGCGGGCAGGTGCTCCGGCAGTGACAGGGCGATGTGCGACCAGGCGCCCTGGTTGGCCGACTCCTCCTGCGCCCACACGACGTCCGTGGCCTTCGGATAGGCGGCGAGGGTCTCGGCCACCTGCCGGCCGGGCAGCGGGTAGAGCTGCTCGACGCGCACCAGCGCCGTGTCGGTGGCGCCGCTCTTGCGCCGCGCGGCAAGCAGGTCGTAGAAGACCTTGCCGGCGGTGAGGACGACCCTGGTGACACCCTCCGGCTCGAGATGGTCGGGGTCGGTCAGCACGACCTCGAAGCCGCCCGAGGTGAACTGCTCGATCGCCGAGCCGGCCGCTTTCAAGCGCAGCATCGACTTCGGGGACATGACGATCAGCGGGCGGTTGTGACTACGCAGCGCCTGGCGGCGGAGCAGGTGGAAGTAGTTGGCCGGTGTCGTCGGGGCCGCGACCGTCATGTTGTCCTCGGCACACAGCTGCAGGTAGCGCTCCAGCCGGGCCGAGGAGTGATCCGGGCCTTGGCCCTCGTAGCCGTGCGGCAGGAGCAGGACGACGCCCGACTGCTGGGCCCACTTGGCTTCACCAGACGCGATGAACTCGTCGACGATCGTCATGGCGCCGTTGGTGAAGTCGCCGAACTGCGCCTCCCAGACGACCAGAGCCTCGGGCCGGGCCACCGAGTAGCCGTATTCGAAGCCCATCGCCGCGAACTCCGACAGCAGCGAGTCGTAGATGTAGAACGTTCCCTGGTCCGGGGACAGGTGGCTGAGCGGGGTGTGCTCGCGCCCGTCGGTGCGGTCCACGATCACCGCGTGGCGGTGGCCGAAGGTGCCCCGGCGTGAGTCCTGGCCGGCCAGTCGGATCGGCCGCCCCTGCAGGAGCAACGAGCCGAACGCCAGAGTTTCGCCCATCGCCCAGTCGATGCTGCCGTCGGTGACCATCGTGGCGCGTTTCTGTAGCTGGGGCAGCAGCCGCGGGTGGACCGTGAAGCCCTCCGGGAAGCTGACCTGGGAGTGGACGACCGTCTGGACGACCTCGTCGGTGATGGCCGTGTCCACCTCGCCGTCTGCGGCCGGCATCGCCGGCTCGGCGGAGGCCGTGGAAGCGGCGTCGTGGGTGCCCAGGAAGACTTTCTCGAGCTGCTCCCGGTAGTCGCGAAGGGCAGCCTCGGCCTCCTCGACCGTGATGTCTCCGCGACCGATGAGGTTCTCGGTGTAGATCTTGCGGACCGACCGCTTGGCGTCGATGGTCCGGTACATCAGGGGCTGCGTGAACGAGGGCTCGTCCACCTCGCTGTGACCGCGGCGGCGGTAGCAGACCATGTCGATCACGACGTCCTTCTTGAACATCTGGCGGTAGTCGAAGGCCAGCTTGGCCACCCGGACGCACGCCTCGGGATCGTCGCCGTTCACGTGGAAGATCGGTGCCTGGACTATCCTCGCGACGTCGGTGCAGTACTGCGACGAGCGGGCGCTGTGCGGGCCGGTCGTGAAGCCGACCTGGTTGTTGACGACCACGTGGACGGTGCCGCCGGTCCGATAGCCGCGCAGCTGGCCCATCTGGAGGGTCTCGGTCACCACTCCCTGGCCGGCGAAGGCCGCATCGCCGTGCATCAGGACGGGCAGCACGGTGAAACCGGCCTCGCCCATGTTGATGACGTCCTGTTTGGCCCGTACGACGCCCTCAAGGACCGGGTTGACGGCCTCCAGGTGCGAGGGGTTGGCCTGCAGGCTGACAGGGATGCTGTGGACGCCGTCCGCGTGCAGGAAGGTGCCCTGCGCGCCCAGGTGGTACTTCACGTCACCCGAGCCATGGGCGGTCCGCGGGTCGATGTTGCCTTCGAACTCCCGGAAGATCTGGGCGTAGCTCTTGCCGACGATGTTGGCCAGCACGTTGAGGCGGCCGCGGTGCGGCATGCCGATCGCGACCTCGTCGAGGCCCTCTTCGGCCGCCCGGGTGAGCACGCCATCGAGCAGCGGGATGACGGACTCGCCCCCCTCGAGGGAGAAGCGCTTCTGGCCGACGAACTTGGTCTGCAGGAAGGACTCGAATGCCTCCGCCGCGTTGAGCCGCTGCAACACGTGCAGCTGCTCCTCGCGGGCGGGCTGCTCGCTCTTGCGCTCGACGCGCTCCTGCAGCCAGCGCCGCTCGGCCGGGTCCTGGATGTGCATGTACTCGATGCCGACGGTCCGGCAGTAGGAGTCGCGCAGCACCCCCAGGACGTCGCGGAGCTTCATGATGCGTTGGCCGGCGAAACCGCCGACGGGGAAGGCCCGGTCGAGGTCCCACAGCGTCAGACCGTGGTTGACCACGTCCAGGTCAGGGTGGCTGCGCACCTTGAACTCGAGCGGGTCGGTGTCGGCCATCAGGTGGCCGCGCACCCGGTAGACGTGGATGAGCTCGTTGACCCGGGTGGCCTTGTCCAGATCGCCCTCGTGCGTCGACTGCTTGTCGGCGACCCAGCGCACCGGCTCGTACGGGATGCGCAGGGAGGCGAAGACGTCGTCGTAGAAGCCGTCCTCGCCGAGCAGCAGCTGGTGCATCCGGCGAAGGAACTCGCCGGACTGGGCGCCCTGGATGATCCGGTGGTCGTACGTCGAGGTCAGCGTGATGGTCCGGCTGACCGCCAGTTTGGCGAGCGTCTCCTCGGAGGCCCCCTGGAACTCGGCTGGGTACTCCATGGCGCCGACGCCGAGGATGGCGCCCTGTCCCTGCATGAGGCGGGGGACCGAGTGGACGGTGCCGATGCCTCCCGGGTTGGTGAGGCTGATCGTCGTGCCGGCAAAGTCATCGGCCCCGAGCTTGCTGTTGCGGGCGCGGCGGACGATGTCCTCGTAGGCGGTCCAGTAGGCGGCGAAGTCCATGGTGTCGGCGCCCTTGATGGCGGCGACGACGAGCGAGCGCGTGCCGTTGGCGTTGTGCAGGTCGATCGCCAAGCCGAGACCGACGTGGGCGGGCGTCGAAAGGACGGGCTTGCCGGCTATCTCGGCGTAGGAGTTGTTCATCACCGGGACGTCAGCGACCGCGCGCACGAGGGCGTAGCCGATCAGGTGGGTGAACGACACCTTGCCGCCGCGGGCCCGTCGAAGGTGGTTGTTGATCACGGTGCGGTTGTCCGCGAGCAGCTTCGCCGGGACCGCGCGGACCGACGTCGCCGTTGGTACGTCGAGCGAGGACTCCATGTTGGCGACGACCCGCGCCGACGCGCCCTTGAGCGGGAACGTCGTTGCGGTGGCGGCCGGGGCGGGGGCGGTGTGGGCGCGACGCGCGGCCGGAGCGATGGGGGCCGGAGCGATGGGGGCCGGAGCGGTGGCGGGACTGGGCGCAGGAGCGGCGGCCTGGGTCGGCACCGCTGATGGGGGACTCGGCACCGCAGCGGGGTCGACGGCGGTGCTCTCGGCTGCCTGAGCTGCCGTGGAGCCGTTGCCGGCCGGCGGGATGAGGTCGGCGAAGAACTCGCGCCACTCCGGGCTGACGCTGCCGGGGTCCTGGAGGTACTGCTGCTGGATCTCATACACCAGCCACTCGTTTGCACCGAAGTCGTCGTGCTGGCTCGGCTGCGTGGACACGCTAGAAGTCGCCTCTTCCCGCAGGTCTGGTTGCTGGTCCGTCGGGGTGTCAAGTTACGCCTGCGCGGCTGCTGTCGTGGCGTCCGGCGGGTCTTCGAGGTGTGCCAGCGGGGCAGAGGCGTCAGGCTGGTGGGGTGGCCAAGCGCGCGAAGAGCAGAGCACGACCGGACAAGCAGGACAAAAGAGACCGGGTCTGGGTGTGCCGCGGGTGCTGCTGCGGGACCAAGGCCAAGCACCCGGGGACCGACCACAAGCGGCTCGAGCGGGTGGCCAGGCGGGGGGCGGCGCTGGCCGGGGCCCGCTACGAGGTCACGGACTGCCTGGGTCCGTGCGGTCAGGGCAACGTTGTCGTCGTACGCGCGAAGGGCTTGACGCGCTGGTTCCGGCGGATGAACGACGAGGCCGGTACGGCGGCTCTCCTGGACCACCTCGCGGTGACCGGGACCGTCAGCGGGCTCCCGGCGGCGCTGGACCGCCACGTCATGGGTGGCAGAGAGGGCAAAAAACCTTAGGCGTTGGAGGCGGCCAACCAGGCAGCCTGGGGGTCGCTGAGGCCAGGACGTGCATGGGCGTCAGGTGGCGCGGGTGGCGGAACAGCACCAGGCTGGACGGGTGGGCCGGCTGCGAGGACGAGTTGCGCTGGTCACCGGCGGCAGTCGGGGTATCGGCTTCGCGGCGGCGCGCCGGCTGGCCCGTGACGGCGCCACTCTCGTCCTGGTCGCACGCGACGCCACCCGCCTGGAGGCGGCCGTCACCGATCTGCTGGCCGAGGGGCACGACGTCACGGGGGTCGCCGTCGACCTTGCAGACACC
>JANLPD010000317.1:0-6235 GCA_031367045.1 Frankiales bacterium
CGGGCGGAAGGCCGGATGAACAGATCCTCCAGCCACAGGCCGGGCCGGCCCTTCCAGGTCGAGAAAGTGACGAACCAGACGGCGAACCCGACCACCTCGCCGTCCTGCTCGGCGACGTGCGCGCTGGCGACAGCACCGGAGCCGAACAGAGCGTCGTGCAGCATCTGCTCGGTCGTCTCGACGGCGTCCGGCTCACGCTCGTACTCCGCGAGCTCGCGGATGAGCTGCAACAGCACCGGGACGTCCGCGGGGCGGCCCTGGCGGATCACGGCTGGTGTTCTGCCGGGTAAGCGGTCACGTCGTTCCAGGACGTGATGGCGCGGTGGTCGTGGTACGCGCCGAGCGTCCCGAGCGACGCGGCGTCCATCTTCAGGATGCCGCCGCGGTGCGCCGGCAGCCCCACCCAGACCGCAGCCAGCGCGCACAGGGAGTGGCCGTGGCCGAACAGCGCGACGTCGCCCTGCTCGAGCAGCGGGGCGACGCGGGCGATGGTCCGGGCGCAGCGCTCCCCGACCTGCTCCGCGTCCTCCCCTCCCGGCGCGCCGTCCGCCCAGAGCCACCAGCCGGTCCGGCGCGCGCGGATCTGGAGTGTCGTCAGGGACTCGTACTCACCGTTGTCCCACTCGACCAGATCCTGGTCGAGCCGCGGTGACATGCCGGCGAGCTCGGCGGTGCGCCAGGCCCGGACCAGCGGTGAGGAAAACGCCGCGACCAAGGTGCGTCGCGCCAGGACGGGGGCGAGGGCGGCGGCCTGTCGCTCGCCGTACGCCGTGAGGGGGAGGTCGGTCCGCCCGGTGTGCTGACCGCTCTTGGACCACGCGGTCTCGCCATGCCGGACCAGCAGCAACTCACCCATGCCGGCATCAAAGCAGTGCGCCCGTCGACCGTGGCCCACGACGCAGCGAGCCCGGTCCCTCGGGACGGGACCGGGCTCGGTGCGCTTGCTCATAAGTCGTTGGTGCTCAGGCCTTCTTGGTCTCCCAGAAGATGGCGGCGATCTCGTCCACCTGGGTGATGAGCAGGTCGGCGTGGGCCGGGTCGAACTCCTGCTTGGCCTTGGAGGCGGTGCTGCAGGCGGTCTTGATCTTGCCGGTGAGTCCCGGGTGGGCTTCCTCGTGGTTCGGCTTGAAGTAGTCGGTCCACAAGATGAGCAGCTCGTCCTTGACATTCTGCGCGTGCTCCTCCTTGACAACGACCATGCGGGTCTTGGAGTTCAAGGCCTTGTCGTCGTCGCCCGTGACGGCGGCGTACTTGTCGTACATCGCCTTCACGGTCTTGGCCGCGATCTGCGCGGTGGACGGGTCGTAGATGCCGCACGGGACGTCGCAGTGGGCCGAGACGACAGTCGTGGGGAGCAGGAAGCGGGGCAGCCGCATGAGATGACCTCCTCGTCGAGTGAGGTCTTGACCCTAGTGCGAGAGGCTGCGGCGTGCGCTTCGGGTCGGTTCTGGTCAACGGCCCCTCGATGCTGCCCGTGCTCCGGCCGGACGACTGCCTCGTCGTCGACCGGAGTCGTGACGTGCGGGCCGGCGACGTCGTGGTGGCCAGGTTCCGCGAGCGGCCGGCGCTGCTGGTGGTCAAGCGGGCCGTGCGGCCCGTCGGCGACGGCTGGGAGCTGGCCTCCGACAACCCTGCCGTCGAGGGCCACGGGCTGACCTCCGGGGTGGGCGACGTCGAAGCCGTCGTCCGGTGGCGTTACTGGCCGCTGCCGCCCGCCCGGCTGCCACCGCGGAGGGTGTCGTAGAAAGCGGCACACAGGTCGTACGACGGCAGCAACCCCTGCTCGCGGGCCTCCGCGAGGGACGGGGCCGCCGCGTCCTTGTCCGACAGCAGCGGCTCGAGGTCGGACGGCCACGGCAGGTCCAGCTCGGGGTCGAGCGGGTGCACGGCGTGCTCGCGGTGAGGGGCGTAGGGCTCGCTGCACAGGTAGGTGATGCTCGCGCCGTCGGTCAGCGAGAGGAAGGCATGGCCGACCCCCTCTGGCAGGTAGACGGCGCGGCGGTCGACGTCGTCGAGCAGCACCCCCTCGCTGATCCCGAACGTGGGGGAGCCCAGCCGCAGGTCCACGACGACATCGAGGACCGCGCCGCGCGTGCAGTACACGTACTTCGCCTGACCCGGCGGCACCTCGGCGACGTGCACCCCCCGCAAGGTGCCGCGACCGCTGACGGAGTGGTTGGCCTGTCGGACGGTCAGCGGGTGGCCTACGGCCTGTTCGAGAACATCGGCTCTGAACCACTCGAGGAAGGTGCCCCGGGTGTCGGGCCACTGCTTCGGGGTGAACGCCCAGGCGCCGGGGACACTGAGCTGCCGGGCGTCCACCGGGCCAGCGTAGGGGCCCCACAGGCGCGATGACCGACCTCAGGCTGCACTGGCCAGCCGCGCGGCTGGAGGCTGCGTGTGGGAGGTTGATAACCCTCGGGCGACCCCCTGTCCCATCGGCCGCTGACGCGCAGCCCCGCTCTTCGTGCCTGCCGGTGCTTTCGATCGCACCCTTGTGATGACCCCAAACGTGACCGCCCAGCTGGAGGACTTGCCCGTGCCCGTCGGCAGCACCGATCCCCGAGGCAGGGACGCCGATCCCGCCTTCGCACTGCACCGCGGCGGCAAGATCGAGGTCGTCTCTACCGTGCCGCTCGAGACCCGCGAGGACCTCTCGCTGGCCTACACGCCTGGGGTCGCCAAGATCTGCACCGCCATCGCCGAGGACCCCGCACTCGCCTACGACTACACCTGGAAGGGCCGCACCGTCGCGGTCGTCACCGACGGCACGGCAGTCCTCGGCCTAGGCGACATCGGGCCCGAAGCCGCGCTGCCGGTCATGGAGGGCAAAGCGCTGCTGTTCAAGGAGTTTGGCGGCATCGATGCGGTGCCGATCTGCCTATCGGTCACTGACACCGATGAGCTCGTCGAGACGATCGTGCGGCTCGCACCGGGGTTCGGTGGCATCAACCTCGAGGACATCAGTGCGCCACGCTGCTTCGAGGTCGAGCGCCGCGTTCAAGCCCGCCTCGACATTCCCGTCTTCCACGATGACCAGCACGGCACCGCGATCGTCGTGCTCGCCGCGCTGCGCAACGCCGCCAAGCTGACCGGTCGCACCCTTGCCGACCTGCGTGTGGTCGTGAGCGGCGCCGGTGCGGCCGGTATCGCGGTGTCGAGGATGATCCTGGAGGCCGGTATCGGCGACCTGGCCGTCGCCGACAGCAAGGGCATGGTCCACGCAGGTCGCGAGGACCTGAGCGGCGAGAAGGCTCTGTTCGCCCAGGTCAGCAACCGCTGTGGCCACAAGGGCACGTTGGTGGAGGCGCTCGTCGGATCGGACGTCCTGATCGGCCTGTCCTCCGGGAAGATCCCGCCGGAGGCCGTTGCGTCCATGGCCAAGGACCCGATCGTCTTCGCGATGGCCAATCCTGATCCCGAGGTGCACCCGGATGTGGCCCGGGCAGCCGGCGCCGCGGTCGTCGCCACCGGCCGCAGCGACTTCCCCAACCAGATCAACAACGTGCTGGCTTTCCCCGGCGTCTTCAAAGGCGCGATGCGGGTCCGGGCCTCGCGCATCACCGAGGGGATGAAGCTCGCTGCGTCGCAGGCCCTTGCGGCCGTCGTCGGCGACGAACTCGCCGCGGACTACGTGATCCCCAGCGTGTTCGACCGGCGCGTAGCTCCGGCCGTCGCCGATGCCGTGGCCGCAGCAGCCCGCTCCGGCGGCGTCGCCCGCCGCTGACCAGCCCGCGCCCTGCGCCGTCGCCGACCAGCCCGCGCCCTGCGCCGTCGCCGCGATCCCGCCGTACGCCCTGGTCCGACCCCGCCGGGAGCAAGATCATCGTGTCCGGGCAGGCGCGGCCAGCATCCCCCCATGCGGACACGATGATCTTCGGCCCGCCGAGAGGCAAGATCATTGTGTACGGCGGCAAGCTTGGCCGGTGCCCCTTGCCGGACACGATGATCAGTCGCGGGGTCCCCTCGGACGCGGGCTAGGGTCGGCGGATGCTTGCCGCCACCTGCACGAGCCAGTCCGCCGAGGACCCGCTCAGCGGGCTCACCGTTGGGCAGGTCCCCGACCCGCAGGTCCCCGACGGCTGGGTACGGGTGCACGTCAAGGCCGCGGCGCTGAACCACCACGACCTCTGGTCGCTCAAAGGTGTCGGGCTGTCGGCGGACCTGTTGCCGATGGTTCTGGGCTGCGACGCCGCAGGCGTGACCGATGACGGTCGTGAGGTGGTCGTGCACGCCCTCGTCGGCGATCCCGACTGGCCCGGCGACGAGACCCTCGATCCCAAGCGAACGATCTTGTCCGAGCGTTACCAGGGCACGCTCGCGGAGCAGGTCGTCGTGCCGCAGCGCAACCTCGTAGCCAAGCCGGCGACGCTGTCGTTCGAGCAGGCTGCCTGCCTGCCGACGGCCTGGTTGACGGCCTACCGGATGCTGTTCACCCAGGCCGGGCTGCGCCCAGGCGACCGGGTCCTGGTCCAGGGGGCGGGCGGTGGCGTCGCCACCGCCGCGATCGCCCTGGCGCGAGCAGCGGGGCTGGTCGTCTTCGCGACCAGCCGCGACGAGGACAAGCGCGCGAAGGCCCTTGCCCTCGGCGCCCACGAGGTGTTCGAGAGCGGTGCGCGCCTGCCGCAGAAGATGGACGCGGTCCTGGAGACCGTCGGCAAGGCGACCTGGTCGCACTCGATGCGCGCGCTGCGACCCGGGGGGACGCTCGTCGTCTCCGGCGCCACCAGCGGCGCCGACCCCTCGGCCGACCTCAACCGGCTGTTCTTCCTGCAGCTGAGGGTGGTCGGCTCGACGATGGGCACCCGCGCCGAGCTGGCCGCCCTGCTCCGCCTGCTGGCGGCCACCGGGGTGACGCCTGTCGTGGACGAGGTCGTCCCCCTCTCGGCGGCGCGACGTGCTTTCGAACGGCTCGCGGAGGGCACGGTGTTCGGAAAGGTCGTCCTCACGCCCTGACCGAAGGCCGGCTGAGCCGTCCGCTGCACTCGAGGAGCCGTCCGATGGTGCTGCCCGTCCACGACATCAACCCGACGCGCCGTACGCCCGTCATCACCTACCTGCTGCTGGCGGCGAATGTCGTGGTGTTCCTGCTCAGCCCGCTGGCCCTTGCACCGCTCGTGGGCTCCTCGAGCCAAGCCCAGTCCTGCCGCCAGATCGCCTTCTTCGACCACTACGCGGCCGAGCCGAAAGAGCTGGTCCGCAACGAGGCCGAGCCGAGCGGCGCGACAGGTGCTGCGGCGCGCGACCCGCGGACCGGCACGGTCGGCTGCGTGGTGAGCACGCCGCCGCCGTACGCCAAGCTCCCGGTACTGTCGGTGCTGACGGCGATGTTCCTGCACGCCGGATGGCTGCACCTGCTGGGCAACATGCTTTACCTGTACGTGTTCGGCAACAATGTCGAAGACCGGCTGGGACGCCTGCGTTTCCTGGCTTTCTACTTGCTGTGCGGCTACGTCGCGACCTACGGGTTTGCGCTGTTCCAGCCAGGCTCGACCGCACCGCTGGTGGGGGCGTCGGGCGCCATCGCCGGGGTGCTGGGCGCCTACCTCGTGCTGTACCCGCGCGCCAAGGTGTGGTCGCTGCTGACCTTCCTGTTCTTCCTGCCCGTCCGGCTGCCGGCCTGGGTCGTGCTCGGCTCGTGGTTCGTGCTGCAGTACGCCTACTTTCGCGGCGCAGGCCTGGCTGACGGCGGAGGGGTGGCGTACGGCGCACACGTGATCGGCTTTGTCGTCGGCGCTGTGCTGGTGCTCCGCCTGCGTGGGAGCGGGCAGCAGCGCGAGGCTGTGGCGCGCCGGCGGCCTTACGCCGGAAGGTAAGCCGCCGGTCACGCCGGATTCTCAGCCGCAGAGCAAGGCCGCCAGCTTGCGGACCGTCGTGACGTTGCGCGCCGTTACGGGCTGGCCGGCAGCCTTGTCGAGTGCCCCCGGCTTCAGCGCTGATCGACCGACGCCGTCGTGGGCGAGCCACCAGAGCTCGCGGCCGTGGATGCTGAGCACATCCCGGTCCGTGGACAGAGCGGCGACCGCGTCCCGGACAGCGGCAGACGGGACCGTCTTGAGAAAACCTACGTGGCGGCTCACGGCTGGGTCGGTGCCGGGGAAGGCGTCGAGCCCGGCGGCAGCCGACACCTCCGCGGCGGTGCGCACGAAGGTGACGACCGCAAAGCCCAGGGCTGCCTGCAGACCGGTTTCGATGCGCGCCTCCAGATCGGCGCGGTCCGCCTCGGTCAGGCTGT
>JANLPD010000261.1:0-2795 GCA_031367045.1 Frankiales bacterium
GCGCGCACGTGACCGCCGTGGATCCATCGCCCCGCCTGCTCGGCGTTGCGCGAGCGGCGGCACAGCAGCAAGGTCTGGATATCACCTGCGAGCTCGGGGAGGCGGCGACCCTGCCATCACCCGCTGGGAGCGTCGACTGCGTGCTCTCGAACTTCGGGCTGATTTTCGCCTCCGATCCTGACGAGGCTGTCGCTCAGATCGCACGCGTTCTCGATGTTGGCGGCAGGGCTGCGTTTACCGCCTGGCTCCCCGGCGGTGCAATCGCGGCGATGGCGGCCATGGCGCAGGACTTGGTGCGTGCCGCGACGGGCGCGCCGCCAGCGCCGCCCGACTTCAACTGGCATGACGAATCCGCCGTGAGCGAGCTGTTCGCCCGACACGACCTGGCCGCCGCTGTGGCCGGCCGCCACGAGCTCGTCTTCACCGCACCCTCACCACAGGCCTATCTCGACGCGGAACGCGAGAGCCATCCGATGGCCGTGACCGGCTTCCAGGTTCTGCAGCAGCTGGGGCAGGCTGAGTCGGCCCGGGAACGCTTGATCAAGGTGCTGACCGATCACAACGAGGACGCTGGCGACTTCCGAGCCACCAGTCGCTACATCGTGTTCATCGCCCGGACAGACTGACAGCCCAGCGAGCGGACCGCGGTACAAACCTTTACGGATGGCCGCCCGCCGGTCGTCAGGCCGGCGTCACCCGAGCGCAGCGCCGAACAGAGTCCCCAGGACGTACGTCGCTGCCGCCGCAGTAGCACCTACTGCGAGCTGGCGCAGCCCGCGCCGCAGCGGCGGCCCGCCGGACAGCATGCCGACGACCGCTCCGGTGAGCAGCAGGGAGAGCCCGACGAGCGCGCACGCCGTCGCCAGGGCGGCAACCCCCGTCAGGCCGAGCAGCAGCGGGAGCACCGGCACGGCCGCACCGGAGGCGAAGAACACGAAGCTCGAGATGGCGGCGCCCCAGCCGCTCCCGACCACGTCCCTGTCCGTGGCGCCGCCACGTAGGGGGGAGGCGACCTCCACGGGCCAGGCCTGCAGTTGAGCGACTGCCTGCCTGGTCGCCTCATCGGGGGCCATGCCACGCGAGCGGTAGACGAGCGCGAGCTCGTTGGCATTGACGTCGAGGTGCGGGTAGGCGTCACGAGCCCGCAAGTCGGGCGTGCTGGCGTCGAGCAGCTCGCGCTGCGAGCGCACCGAGATGAACTCCCCCGCGCCCATCGACAGCGCCCCGGCGAGAAGGCCGGCCAGTCCGGTCAGGAGCACAGACGACGTCGCCACGCCGCCGCCGCTGACCCCCAGCACCAGAGCCAGGTTGCTCACGAGCCCGTCGTTGGCACCAAAGACCGCGGCCCGAAACGTTCCGGAGACGCGCGCCCTCCCCCGGGCCGCCAGACCGCGCACGACCTCCTCGTGGATGCGCTCGTCGGCGGCCATCTGCGGCGTCGCGTCGCGTTCGGTGAGGTACGGCGTACGGCTCTCGGCCCGCTGAGCCAGCGCCAGCACGAAGACCGAGCCGAACCGGCGGGCCAGCAACGCGAGCACCCGGCCGCGCAGTCCCGGCCGGCTCCGCTTGCGGGCCCGATCGCCGAGCAACGCCTGCCAGTGTGCCGCGTGGCGCGCCTCCGCCTCGGCTAGGGCGAGCAGGATCTCCCGCTCCTCACCGGAGCGGCGCGCAGCGAGGTCGCGGTAGAGAGCCGCCTCCTGACGCTCATCGGCGAGCCGACGGCGCCAGCGACGAACCTCCTCCCGCGACCCGGAAACAGGGAGATCGACGATGATGCAGAACCTTTCGCGCTCGGCTCTACAGCCTAGAGGAGCCGACCGAGGAGCTGCGTCGTCAGCGACGAGGCCCTTCGTCGCGCTGCTCCTCGGAGAACATCCTAGGTGGGACTGCCAGCGCAGCCCGCGGGCAGTCGGTCAAGGTCAGCCCGGCATGGCCGAACGCCTCGTCGCAGAGCGACCCGGACGTCCAGCCAAGGCGCAGGCCGTACGACGTCATGGAAACGCGAAAGACGGTCACCCAATGCCGGGCAGGCGTGTCGTAGACGCAGCTGATCGTGCCGACATGGATGGCGTCACCGGGCTCCTTTGCCCCGGGTGCCCATGGGGACGCATAGCGGCGCCAGCTGCCGACCCTGATCCACCAGTGGCCCCCTGTCTCGACGTCGTCATGAGCCATGCTCTGCAGAATCAGCCGGGCGTGCGTCTCGGACAGCACAGCTGCCGGCCGGATGACCTCTTGCGAGGCGAAGTCGGTGGCCGGGTGCAGCGGGACGCTCATCTTCCCCTCCGATCGTGGGTCACGGCCCCGGACAGCTCCGCCAGATGAGGGCGCGGGGCGACGGGGACACGCACAGCCAGCGGGACCGGGCGCCCAAACAGGAAGCCCTGGCCGTGGGAACAGCCCAGCTCGTGGAGCAGGTCCCGCTGCTGATGGGTTTCGATGCCTTCGGCGACGGTCGGTAGGGCCATGTCACGGCACATGCTCAGGACCGCCTTGACGATCGCATAGGCGCTCCGATCGGTGAGGACGGGCTCGATGAAGCTGCGGTCGATCTTCACCAGGTCCACGGGGAACTGCCGTAGCAGGCTCAGCGAGGAGTACCCGGTGCCGAAATCGTCGAGCGCGATCCGGACGCCCATCTCGGACAGCTCGCGCAGCTCCCGGACCAGCGTCGCAGTTGCCGTGATGAGAGCGGTCTCGGTGATCTCCAGGTGCAGCCGCTCGGGGTCCGGGCCCCCGTCCCGCCGCCGCGGCCCCGCCCGCCGGCGCCGGCCAGGCCGACGTCGGATGACCGG
>JANLPD010000350.1:0-2563 GCA_031367045.1 Frankiales bacterium
GAGCACTTTCCGCCGGACGGGAAGTTGCGGGTTTATCGAAGCCGGACGGGGGGCCACGAGTGGGAGGCGCTCACCAACGGGCTGCCGCAGAGCAACTGCTACGTCAACGTGCTCCGCGACGCGATGGCCGTCGACAGCCTCGACGCGTGCGGTGTATACGTCGGCACCACCGGTGGTCAGGTGTACGCCTCGGCCGACGCCGGGGACAGCTGGTCACCGATCGTCCGCGACCTACCGGCCGTGCTCTCCGTGGAAGTGCAGACGCTGACGTGATCCGGGTCGTGCTCCCCGCGCACCTGCGGGCGCTCGCTCAGGTGACCGGCGAGGTGCGCCTGGACGTCGACGGTGTCGCCTCGCAACGATCGGTCCTGGGGGCTCTCGAAGCGATGTACCCGATGCTGCGAGGGACCATCCGCGACCAGGACACGCATAAGCGCCGAGCGTTCGTGCGGTTCTTCGCCTGCGAGCAGGACCTGTCCCACGAGGCGCCGGATACGCCGTTGCCCGACGCGGTGGCCACCGGCGCTGAGCAGCTGCTGATCGTCGGCGCGATGGCTGGTGGCTAGGAACTTCGGGTCAGGCCAGAGATCAGCTCACCGGCTCGGCGAGGACCATGTGGGTGGCCCGGTCGTGCGCCAGCCTGGGCGTTCCGGCGACCACGACGGTGGCCCGTTCCCAGGGCCGTTGGGCTGCCAAGAAGGGAAGTTCTTCGGCCATCCACTCGTGCCAGAAGCCGGCCGCGGCCGCGTCCCCGCCGTCTCGGGCAATTCCTCGGCGCTCGGCCTCCGTCTCGTCGGACTGGACCCACACCACCGCGTCGATCAGGTGCATGAGCTCGCTTCGGGCCGCCCCGACCCCTTCGACGAGAACGAGGTCCAGGCCGGCCGAGACTTCGATCGCACCCTCGCGTGAATGCTCCTGCCACGCGGGAGGCCGGTAGCGCACTGTCTGGCCCCGGTGAAGTGGCTCCAAGACCCAGTGCGCCAGCAGGTCAGCCCAGCCGAAAAAGCAGGAGTTCCAGGACAGATCGTCGATGTGAACGACGGCGGAGGACGGGGCCGCCCTGTGCAGCAGCTCCGCCAGCGTGGTCTTGCCACCTGCACTTCGACCGTCGACTGCCACGATGCGTGGACGGTCCGGCGGCTCCCCTGCGGCGTCGAGCAGCAGCCGGACCAGACCGGTAACCGGCTCCACCCGCCACGGCCCGGCAGCTGGCTCGCCCTGGCCGAGGGACATCGTCACAGGGAGCAGTATCGCCGCCGGGCTCGCTGTCATCCGCGGCTGGCTGCGCCGCCTCCAGAGGGTTGGCCGCATGATCAGGGCCGCTGATCGCGGGGGCCAGGGGGTCCGAAACCGCGATCAGCGGCCCTGATCATGCGAGCGGATGGGGCGCCCATTAGCGGCGATGGGCGGGCTCGGCTAGCGTCCGAGCGTGCCCGTTGATCCTGTCATCGCGTCGATCCTCGACCTCTTGGCCCAAGCGGGCACCGTCCCGCTCTCCTCGGTCACCCCCGAGCAGGCCCGCCTCGGGATGCGAGCCATGACCGTCGACGTGCGCGACCCAGCCACGCTGGCGCCGGTGCGCGAGGCGGTCGACCTCGTCGTCCCAGGTCCGGCGGGCGACCTGCCGGCCCGGCTCTACCGCCCGGAGGTCGATGGTGCTGTCCCCACCGTCGTGTTCTTCCACGGTGGCGGGTTCGTCATGGGCGACCTCGAGACCCATGACGACCAGACGCGCCTGCTCTGCAGTCAGGCCGGCGCGGCGGTGCTGTCGATCAATTATCGGCTGGCCCCGGAGAACCCGTTCCCAGCGGCGTACGACGATTGCCTGGCCGCCACCATCTGGGCGGTCGAGCAGGTGGGGCAGTTCGGCCGCGACCCCAGTCGCGTCGCAGTTGCCGGCGACAGTGCCGGGGGCAATCTGGCGGCGGCCGTTGCCCTCGGGGCCCGTGATGCAGGTGTGGCGCTGCAGGGTCAGCTGCTCATCTATCCCGGGACGGACTTCCGCGAGGACGGGGGCGACCATCCTTCCCGGCTGGAGAATGCCGAGGGGCTGTTCCTGACGGCCGAGGACATGCGGTGGTTCGGTGACGCCTACACACAGGGCCGGAGCACGCTGCACCCGCGCGCGTCCGTGCTGCTCGAGCCCAACCTGTCGGGCGTCGCGCCCGCCGTCATCGGGACCGCGGAGTACGACCCGCTGCGCGACGAGGGCAATGCCTACGCCAAGGCCCTGACCGATGCCGGCGTCGAGGTTCGGCACACCGAGTTCGCGGGCCTGATCCACGGCTTCTACGGGCTGGGGCTGCTTGTCCCTGCCGCCGCCGCCGCCGTTGCCGCCCTGAACTCCGAGTTCAAGGATCTGCTGGGCTGACGGGCCAACGGCGTTGACGGGACTGACGGGACTGACCGGCTGACGCCGGACCGTCAGGTCGGCCCGACCCAGACCGTCTTGAGGTTGCAGAACTCCCGGATCCCGTGGGCCGACAGCTCGCGCCCGTAGCCGGAGGTCTTGATGCCACCGAACGGGAGCTCCGGGTAGCTGCCGGTCATCCCGTTGACG
>JANLPD010000438.1:0-1508 GCA_031367045.1 Frankiales bacterium
CGGACCTCGACCCGCAGCATCCCCATGGTGTTGTCCTCGATCAGCTCGACGTTGTCCTTGCTCGTCGGCTCGTAGAAAGACGGCCACCCGCAGTGGCTGTCGAACTTGGTCTCGGAGCGGAACAGCTCCGCGTCGCAGGCCCGGCACGAGTAGATGCCGGAGGTCTTCGTGTTGTTGTACTCGCCGCTGCCGGGCCGTTCGGTGCCCGCGCGCCGGAGCACCTGGTACTCCTCCTTGGTGAGTTCCTCGCGCCACTGCTCGTCCGTCTTGTGCACCTTGTAGGTCATGCCATTGCCAGCGCTCGACCTGCACGCAGTGTTCCGCCGGACCTCCTGACGGGCCGGTGACGTCGGTAGCGTGCGGATATGCCGTCGCCCTTCGTCGAGCTCGAGGTGGACACGCCCACGGGCGAGCGCACCGTCAAGGTGACCAACCCCGACAAGACCTACTTCTCCGGCTTGCCTGAAGGTCGTGGCCGAAAGCTGGACCTGGTCGAGTACTACCTGTCGGTCGCGGATGGCGTCGTGCGGGCACTGCGGGAGCGGCCGACTGTCCTGAAACGCCATCCGGACGGCGCGGAGGGCGAGGCGATCTACCAGAAGCGGGTCCCCGAGAAACGCCCCGAGTGGATCCAGACCGCGACCGTCCACTTCCCGAGCGGCCGCAGCGCCACCGAGCTGTGCCCCGTCGACGTCGCCCACGTCGCCTGGGCGGCCAACCTCGGCACCCTGGACTTCCATCCCTGGCCGACCCGCCGGTCCCACGTCGAGAACCCCGACGAGCTGCGCATCGACCTCGACCCGATGCCCGGCACCGGCTGGGACGACGTCGTCGAGGTCGCGCTCGAGGTCCGCCAGCTGTTCGACGAGCTCGGCATGGTGAGCTTTCCCAAGACCAGCGGCAGCAAGGGAATTCACGTCTACCTGCGGGTCGAGCCGCGCTGGTCCTTCACCGAGGTGCGCCACTGTGCGCTCGCGGTGGCCCGGGAGATCGAGCGCAGGCGCCCCGAGGTCGCGACGGCGAAGTGGTGGAAGGAGGAGCGCGGCGAGCGGGTCTTTTTGGACTTCAACCGGATGGCCCGCGACCAGACGATCGCGTCGGCGTACTCCGTGCGGGCCCGACCACAGGCGACGGTCTCGGCGCCCGTGACGTGGGCCGAGGTCCCGGAGTGCGAGATAGCGGACTTCGACATCTGGACGATGCGTGACCGGTTCACCGAGAAGGGCGATGTGCACGTTGCCATCGACGACGTCGCCCATGACCTGACCCCGCTGCTGGAGTTGTATGCCGGGCAGGCCGACGGCGAGGCGCCGTACCCGCCGCAGTTTGCGCTGCAGCCGGGGGAGCCCAAGCGGGTCCAGCCGAGCCGGGACAAGGACCGCCCGAAGAGCGACGACTAGCAGGACGTACGACGAGCAGGACCTACTACTAGCAGGGCGGACGACGACGCTGGCGACCGGCTACGGCCGCGGGACCCGGATGAGCCCCTCCTGGACGACGCTGGCCGC
>JANLPD010000452.1:0-4638 GCA_031367045.1 Frankiales bacterium
AGCAGGACGGCACCCTGATTGACGGCGGTCAGCACGGTGCCGACGACCGCGGCCACCGGGGCGCAGGTCCGGGCGGTGGCGCCGGTCAGGACGAGTTTGCAGGCCTCACTGCGACGGCTCCACGTCGGTAGCGCGCTGCCAGCCACTCGCCTCCCCCGTCCTGTTCGTGGTGCTTGCACGGTGCCCGATCGGGACTGCTCACCGCCAGGAAGTGTCGCCCAGGTTGTCGAGCCACGCCGTTGTCTGCCTTGTCGCTGTTCACGTGACGTCCAGCGCGCGGGCGACGCCGAGGACGAGCTCACGGTCCAGACCGAGGACCAGCAGGGCATGCGGGCTGCGGGCGCACAACACGGTCACCCTGTCGATAGTGGCGATCCACGGTCCGTCCGGTCCGGTCAGCCTCTGCGCGCCGACGGCGGTCGGGAACGGCTCCTTGGACAGGTAGACCAGCACGTTGCGACCGGCGGTGTCCCGGTATGCGTAGGCGGTGACCGGCCGGCCGCCGACGACCCCGCCAGCGGCACCCATCGACCGCAGGTGCACCGGTGTCAGGTCAGGCGCTGCCGCCTCGGGCACCAGCGCGCCCGGCAGCCGCAGGGCACGGAAGTCCGCGACCGCCGCACCGACCGCCGGCGGCTGGTGGGAGGCGGAGCCGCCGTGCCCTCCCCGAGAGGGCACGACGACCAGCAACAGCAAGATTGCGGCCAGCCCAAGGATGCCTAGTGCGGGGACCCCTGAACGGCGACGGGCGACCGGCCCTGACAGCGACCTGCGTGACCACCGGTGCCGGCGGGCGGCTTCCGTCTCGGTGGGCGCAGCGCTGAGCTCATCAGCGCCGAGCTGACTGGCGATCACCGCTCGCAGCTGCTCACGCAGCTCGGCAGGCGCGACCTGTCGAGCTGATTCTGCGATCCGGCGGCCAGTACGTCCCGCGTCGACTTCCCGCCAACACGACTCGCAAGCGAGCAGGTGACGTTCGAACGCGCGCGTCGCTCGCGGGCGGAAAGCACCGCCGAGGTAGCGGGCCGCTGCCGTCTCGCTGTCGTGGAGCTCTCCTGGTGCGGGCGCGGGCTGCTCAGCGCCGGTCATGATCGCGCGCCGTCCTGCTCCCCGGCGATTCCTCGGGCGCGTGCGCGTGCAGCGTCACAGCCAGCGCCTTGCGCCCGCGGTGGACCCGCGCCAGCACTGTCCCGCGCGGAGCCCCCGTCAAACCGGCAACCTCCTGCGCGGTGAAACCGGACAGGTCCATGAGCGTGATGGCGATGCGCTGGGCCTCCGGAAGTGTCCACAGCGCCTCGTGCACCGCGTCGGCTCGGACCCGGTCAACGGCCTCGGCGGCCGGGTCCGCGGCGGCGGGGCGCCAGGCCGCCGGGTCGCCCGCCAGCACCTCTGGCCTGGCGGTGTCCCGCCGGTACCACGAGCGCGCCGTGTTGAGGCAGATCGTCACCAGCCAGGCCCGCGCGTCCCGTGGCGGCGTGCCGGTCCACGCGGCATAGGCCTTGAGCCAGGTCTCCTGGACCAGGTCCTCGGCGTGCTCGCGCACCAGCCGGCGGGCCAGGGCATGCACGGCGTCAAGGTGCGCCAGCGTCATCTGCAGGAACTCCTCAGACGCCTGCGGTGTCACCGCTCACCCTCCACACCCAGCAGGACGCGACTGAGAACACCTTGATTGCATCGCCCTCCTGCCTTTCCAGCACTGCCATGCAATCAAGGATGCCCCGGCAGCGTCCGTACCAGGCACCCGACCCTGAAGGCTGTCAGGAGCGTGCATGGCCACCAACGATGAGCAGCGCGCGCGCAAGCGCGACACCGCGGAACGCCGCGCCGCTGCGCTGGCAGCCAGCCGAGCCCAGGCTCGCCGTCGCCAGCTGCTGGCCAGGACCGGTGTCGCGGCCGCCGTCGTCGCGGTGCTCGCGCTCGCCACGTTCGGGGTCGCGCGCTCCGGCACCCCCGACAAGGGCTTCCAGGCCCGCTACGACAGCACCTCCCATCAGCTCAGCGTGTCACTACCCACCTTCATTGGAGGGACGGTCAGCAGCGCTGAGCTGGCCGGCAAGCCCACGGTGTTGAACTTCTACGCCTCCTGGTGCCAGGTCTGCGACCGGGAGATGCCGGACTTCCAGGCGGTGCACACCACCCTCGGCTCGAAGGTGAACTTTCTCGGCGTCAACCCGCAGAGCAACGACAGCGACGAGGCCCAGGCCGCGATGGTGCAGCGGACCGGCGTGCGCTACCCCACAGCCCGGGACCACAACGACGATCTGCTGCGGCTGTTCAACACCAGCGGGGCACTCCCGACCACGCTGTTCATCGACGCCTCCGGCAAGGTGATAAACGTCCACAACGGCGGTCTGGATCAGACGTCGCTCAAAGCCGCCGTGCAGCAGTACCTCGGTGTCGCCGCCTGATGGACCCCACCTCCGGGCCCCTGCTTGTCGCGGCCGCGGTCAGCATCGCCGCCGGCGCGCTGAGCTTCGCCTCCCCGTGCGTGCTGCCGCTCGTACCGGGCTACCTGGCATTCGTGTCGGGACTAACGGGGGCGCAGCTCGACGACGGGGGCAATAAAGCCCGCGGGACGGTCTTGGCGGGCAGCGGTCTGTTCGTGCTCGGTTTCGCCGTCTTCTTCACCCTGATTGGCGGAGCGTTCGGGGCCGTTGGCCGTGAGCTCGCCGCGCAGCGCCAGGTCGTCGGGATCGTCGGTGGCGTGCTCGTGCTGCTGCTGGGACTGTTCCTGCTCGGTGTCATCCGGCCCCGGCGCCTGACGGGTGAGGCCCGGGCGATGCGGCTGGCCCGCCGCACCGGGCTGCTCGGCGCCTTCCCACTCGGCGTCGTGTTCGGCGCCGGCTGGACGCCCTGCATCGGACCCACCCTCGCCTCCATCCTGACCCTGTCCGCCACCGGAGGCGGCGCCACCGCCACCCGCGGGGCCGTGCTTGGTTTCTGCTACGCGCTAGGTCTCGGGCTTCCCTTCGTCGGCGTGGGACTGCTTCTGGGCAAGGGCGTCACCGCCATCGGTGCGCTCCGCCGCCACAGCGTCGCGCTGGAACGCCTCGGAGGGTCGCTGCTGGTAACTCTCGGGCTGCTGCTTGTCTCGGGCCTGTGGGACCGACTGCTTCTGGACCTACGGCCCGCCGTCTCCGGCTTCACCCCCTCGCTGTGACGCTGCTGTGAGGTCACGATGAAGACCCGCGCGGGCGCCCTGACGCTCGTTCTGGTTGCCGTGCTCAGCGGCTGCGGGACCACCCCCGACCGACCGGGCCCCGGAGCCGGGGCTGCGGCCGCGGCCAGCTCCGATATTCCGATCGTGGCGCAGGCACTCGCGCAAACGCCTGACCGGCCGCTGGTGGACCCGGCGCAGATCAGCAGCGGTGGCCCGGGAGTGGACGGGATCCCCGCCATCGACCATCCGCTGCACCTCAGTGCCGCCGAGGCCGGCGGCAGCCTGGTCGACAGCGAGCAGGTACTGCTGCTCGAGCACGCCGGCCAAGCCCACGCCTACCCACTACGGTCCCTGATCCGGCACGAGATCGCCAACGACGTCATCGCCGGCCTACCGGTCGCGGCGACCTGGTGTCCGCTGTGCAACACCGGCGTCGTGTACGACCGGCGGGTCGCAGGCAGCGCCACCACGTTCGGAGTGACCGGCACGCTGTACCGCTCCGCGATGGTCATGTACGACCGGGCCAGCCGCTCGCTGTGGACCCAGCCAACCGGTCAGGCCGTTGTCGGCGCCCGCACCGGAACCGAGCTGGCCGTGCTGCCCTCGGCGCTGCTGTCCTGGGCCGAAGCCCGGCGCACCTACCCCACGCTGATCGTCACCCTGGCCGACCGCGGGGAGCTCGCCGCCACCACCAACCCCTACGAGGGGTACGACAGCTCCAGCAGGCCCTTCCTGTTCCACGGGCGCCTCGACCCCCGGCTGCCCGCCTTCGAACGCGTCACCGGGGTCTCGTTCTCCGGCCAGGCGCAGGCCTGGCCATTCACGCTGCTCAGGGCCCACCGCGTCGTCGCGGCGACCATCGGAGGACGTTCGCTCGTCGTGCTGTGGGCACCCGGGACCAGCTCACCGCTGGACACCGCCGACGTCCGACGGGGCCGAGACATCGGGGCCACCGGTGTCTACGACCCGCAAGTCGCCGGCAGGACGCTCACGTTCCACGCCACCGGCCCGACCTTCAACGACGACCAGACGGCCAGCACCTGGACCGTAGGTGGGCTCGCGGTCGCCGGACCCCTGCGTGGTCATCACCTGAACCGGCTGCCGTCACAGGACGCGTTCTGGTTCGCCTGGGCTGCATTCAACCCCACGACCGGGCTGGCCTCATGAACCCGGCCCCCTCCCCCTCGGGAAGCGCCGACCCGACCAGCCCACGGCGTACGCACTAGCAGGGGAGGCTCCCGTTGACGCTGGCCAATCGAATTCACGTGGCCATCGGTCGGCCTCTTGGATTCAGACCGGGGTCGCGGTCCGGCCTGGAAACCCGCCCCGCCGGGTGTCCCCTTCCCGTACGGGAAGGCAACAGCGCTGCCCAGCTGGGACCTCACGCAAGGAGAACGCTGTCTGCCCGTCCTCGGCTGACCCCTTCTGGGGCAGCCCCACACACGTCTCTTGCCTCGCCGGAACCCTGCATCGCCGGG
>JANLPD010000455.1:0-2064 GCA_031367045.1 Frankiales bacterium
CCGGGGTTACCGGCCAGGCGCAGGGCATCGAGGCGCCCATGACGTCGGCGAGGTCCTTGCCGCTGTAGGCCGCGATGACGCCAGGCATCTCCAGGGCCGCGGACACGTCGACCGACACGATCGTGGCGTGCGCCATCGGGCTGCGCAGCACCGCCATGTGGAGCAGGCCAGGAAGCGTGATGTTGTCGGTCCAGTTTGTCTGGCCGGTCAGCAACTTGGCGTCTTCCTTGCGCCGCCGGCCGCGCCCCAGCTCCCCGCCGGCGTACGGTGCGGAGAGCGCGTCGGACTCGGCGATCATGCCAGCGTCGATCTGCTCCGTCATGCGTTGACCTCGCTCTTGTCCTGGAAGGAGCCGGGGGTCGGAGTCTCGCCGCGCAGCTCGGCGGCGGCAGCGAGGACCGACTTGACGATGTTCTGGTAGCCGGTGCAGCGGCAGAGGTTGCCCTCCAGGCCGTGCCGCACCTCGTCCTCGGTCGGGCTGGGGTTGTTCTTGAGCAGGTCGACCGCGGCGAGCACCATGCCCGGCGTGCAATAGCCGCACTGCAAGCCGTGGTTGTCCTTAAATGCCTTCTGGACCGGGTGCCACTCCCCGGACTCGCCCTGCAGCCCCTGGATCGTCGTGATGTCGGCCCCGTCGGCCTGTACGGCCAGGACGGAGCAGGACTTCACGCTCTCCCCGTCGACCAGGACGGTGCACGCCCCGCAGTTGGAGGTGTCGCAGCCGATCGGCGTGCCGACCCGGCCAAGACCGTCCCGCAGGTGGTGGACCAGCAGGCGACGGTCCTCGACGTCGTCGTCGTAGCGGACTCCGTCCACTTTCATGCTCACTCGGGTCATGCGCGCGCCTCCAGGCTCACCGTACGGCCAGTGGCGCAAGGCCGGCCAGCGGACAGGAGCGAGGCACGAGGGACTGACATCTTGGACAGGGTCAGTGGTCCCGCGTGCGCCACAGCTGGTGCCGGGTGCATCACGCCGATCAACAGTTTGCTGACCCGTATGAACGGGCAGACCACGACCTTACGGATCCTGCGCCACAGCGCAAGTGCGGAGCATCTGGGCTGAGGTGCGAGAGGGTGCTCGAGTGGACTGGAGCCTTCGAGCGTGTGCCCGCAAAGGGCACGTGACCTTCACCCCTGACGAGCCAGCGCTGCGCGCGCGCCTCTCGGTCACGACCCCGGTCGGTGTCGCGTGGCGTTGTCTGCGGTGTGGCGACTTCGCAGTGGGGCCGCCCCGCGGGAGCGGCCCAGCGGACGAGGCGCCTGTGGTGCTGCGCGGCAAGGCGCTCCGCGACGCAACGGTCCTTCGCCTGCTGGCCGTCGAGCGCGCAGTGCGAGCCGTGGTCCTGTTCGCGCTCGCCTACGCCGTCATCCGGTTCCGCAGCGCGCAGGGCGACCTGCGGGCAACCTTCGAGCGGGCACTTCCGGCCGCCAAGCCACTGGCCAACACCTTCCATATCGACCTCACCGACAGCGGCATCGTGACCCGCATCCGCTCGGTCCTCGAGTCCAACCCGCACACCCTGACCCTCGTGACGGGCTTCCTGATCGGCTACGGCGTCCTCCAGACGGTCGAGGCCGTGGGCCTGTACTCCCTGAAGCGGTGGGGGGAGTACGTCGCCGTCGTGGCGACCTCTGTCTTCCTGCCGATCGAGGTGCACGAGTTGCTGGCAAAGGTCACCGCACTGCGGGTCGGCGCCTTCGTCGTCAACGTCGCGGCGGTGGTCTACCTCGTCTACAGCAAGCGGCTCTTCGGGCTGAGGGGCGGCTTCGCTGCGGTTGAGGCGCAGCGACATGCGACGTCTCTGCTCGAGGTCGAGGCTGCCGGTGACCAGTCCGACGGCCGTCCCCATGGCGCCCGCATCACCGCCGACGCGACCGGCGACGTCTGACTTGCCCTGACCCGGCCACTGCGACGACTCAGCGGCGGGCCAGGAGCGGCCGGCTGGCGCGCACCGCGAAGTGGGCGCCCGGCGAGCCGACGGTCAGCATCAGCACGGTGAAGCGCCACGACCAGCCCAAGATCGTGCGCTGGGACAGCACGAGGACCACCAAGGCGAGAAACAGC
>JANLPD010000465.1:0-9393 GCA_031367045.1 Frankiales bacterium
AATCCGTAGGGTCTCACGACTGTGTTCGGGTGGCATCAGGTTCGCAGGCGCGTTGGACAGCGCGATAGACCGTCGATCGGCCGACGGAGAACAGTTCGGCTAGCTCTGCGGTGGTGTGCTGGCCGGCTCGGTACAGACCGACCAGATGGGTCTCCTGGGTAGGGCTGAGCTTTGGTGGCTTGCCCCGCAGTCGGCCTTTTGCTTTGGCGACCTTCATGCCCTCCCTCGTCCTCATCCTGATGAGGTCCGACTTGAATTCGGCGATCATGGCCAGCACGTTGAACAGCAATCGCCCGATCAGGTCGTTCGGATCGTGGAGCGACCCGCCAATGATGAGTTTTACTTCGGCAGTAGTGAGTTCCTCGACAATGTCGCGGGCGTCGGGAAGCGAGCGGGCCAGGCGGTCGAGCTTGGTGACCACGAGTGTGTCACCGGAGCGGCAGGCGGCTAGCGCTTCGCGCAGTCCGGGTCGGTCCCGGTTCCGTCCGGTCAAGCCGTGATCGACGTAGATCCGGTTGGTCTTCACGCCGAGGGCGGTGAGTCCGTCGTGTTGCGCGGTGAGGTCCTGGGTGTCGGTCGAGCAGCGGGCGTACCCGATCAGCATGTGGTCACGTCCGGACTGTATCGCTTGAGATCCCTTCACCGGGCATTAAAGCGGACAGGTCTTACGGGAATGGCAGGACCGATGATCAGGGCAACAACATCGGCAATGTGGGTTGAGCCAGAGTGTTCCGGTAGACGGGGGGGCCATCGGACAGCCTGGTCCGGTCATCGTGCCCCTACCGGTACGTCGCTGACCACCGGGCACGACCGGATCTGCCGAATAGCGTGCGTTGCAGCTGCCACGTCGATGACCTCGTGCGCCCCCTCGGGCAGTGGTTCGCTCAGCGGATCTGCGAGTGGCATGGCTCGGCGACCAGTGCGGGCGTGCGTACCGTGTGGTCATGAAGGTTGCGGATGTCAGGCGGCTGGACCTGGGTACGTTCGTCCGTCCAGCGCAGGAGACCGACACTGGCCACGTGCGGGTCGAGGCGGTTTACGGGTACGCCGTCCCGCACGAGGGCGGACTCATCATCCTCGACACCGGGCTGGGTGAGGCGGACGATGAGACCGAAGCCTGGTACCGGCCACGGCGAGTGTCGCTGGCCGTGGCGTTGCACGCGCATGGCTTCTCGGTGGGCGACGTGGCGTCAGTCGTCAACTGCCATCTGCATTTTGACCACATCGGAGGAAATCCGCAGTTCGCGGGTCGCCCGATTCTGTGCCAGCGTCGCGAACTCGACGTCGCCCACGCGGGTGACTACACGGTCGATCGCCTTGTGGACTTCACCGGTGCCCGCTACGAGCTGCTCGACGGGGAGGTCGAGATCGCTGCCGGTGTGCACGCGATTCCATCGCCTGGTCACGTCGAGGGTCACCAGTCGCTGGTTGTCGAGTGTGACGACGGCTCGATCGTGCTTGCCGGCCAGTCGCATGACACGGCGTCGGCATGGAGCGCAGACGTCCTTGCCCACCGGGCGCAAAACCTCGGGCACGAGGATCCGTTACCTGTCTCGCCGAGCTGGATGGAGCGGTTGCTGGCATTTGACCCCCGGCGTGTGGTTTTCGCGCACGATGCTGCCATCTGGGAGCCCTGAGCCGCAGCGAAAATCGCCAAAGGGACTACCTCGACACCAGGCGGGTCGAGTCCACGGACGCGGAGTGTGACCATCACCGCATACGGATCCTGCTACGGCGATCCGTCGGCGCTCGCGATCATCCTGCCGTGTTTGCAGACCGTTCCTTGCGTGGCACATCGCTGGTGAAGTGTCGCGGGGCCAGCTGGTGGCAGACTGATGACGTGACCGACGGAAGCGGCAGCGACGCGGCATCGGCGGGGTTTGCCCTCAGGCGGAGCTACCGGCCGGGCCGTTGGCGCCGTCTGGAGAACGCGGTGATGAGTGCGCTGGTCCGTGCGGGTCTCGTGCCGCGCTCCTACCTGTTGACTACGCGGGGCTGCCGGACCGGCCGGGCACGTAGAAATCCTGTCGTGGTCGTAGAGCATGACGGGCGGCGTTGGCTGGTCGCCCCTTACGGGGTGGTGTCGTGGGTGCACAACGCCCGCGCTGCCGGGCAGGTGCGGCTGGCTCGTCGCCGCGACACACACGCCTACGCCGTCCGGGAGGTGGTCGGGCCGGAGGCCGGGCCGGTGCTCCAGCGGTACGTCCGGATCGCCTCGGCCACGCGGGGGTACTTCCAGGCAGACCAGAACGACCCGGTTGAGAGGTTCATCGCCGAGGCCGAGCAGCACCCGGTTTTCGAGCTCACCCCGATCGGCCCGGACTCCCCGCCCTTGTCCCGAGAGGGACCGGGCCTCGAGTGAGTGCGCCCGACCAGCCGGTCGGCTCCCTGCTCGCCGGGGTCGGCGGAGCGTGAGCCGGGAGCTGTCGGCCGCCCGGGTGCAGCGGTACTTCGACGCTCACGCGGGCAGCTACGACCAACAGATGGGCGTCGCCGAGCGGTGGCTGCTCGGCCGGCACCGGGAGTGGGCGACGTCCCGAGCGTCCGGCATGGTGTTGGAGCTGGCGGTCGGGACCGGCCTGAACCTTCCGCTGTACCCGGACCGCGTGCGACACGTGCTGGGCATCGACCTGTCGGAGGCGATGCTGGACCACGCCCGGGCCCGGCTGCGCGCCCTCCGCCTCGATGATCGGGTCCAGGTCCGGCGCGGCGACGTGCAGCACCTCGACCTGGCCGACGCCTCGGTGGACACGGTCGTCGCGACATACGCACTGTGCACCGTCCCCGACCCGCGCGCCACGCTGCTCGAGGCCCGGCGCGTGCTGCGCCCCGGCGGCCGTCTGCTGCTCGTCGAGCACGGCCCGAGCCGATCGGCGTGGCTACGCGCGGTGCAACATGCGCTCAACCCGTTGACCATCCGCTGGCAGGCCGACCACCTACTGCGTGACCCGCGCGAGCTCGTCACGGACACCGGGTTCGAGATTACCCAGGCCGAGCAGGTCGGCGTTGGTGGCCTCGCCCACCGAGTGGACGCCCGAAAGCCAGCGGCAGATACCCGAGCAAGCTGACCGGAGGAAGTTCCGTCGGATGTCTCGCAAAGCGATCGGGCATCGACACTAGGGCGGCCACGAGCGGACCTGACCTGACACTGACAGGCACAGATCAGGCTGGTCGGGTAGGCCGTCAGCCCAACCTGTCCCGTGGCGGCCAGCCGAGGTGATGATGATCAAGAGGGACCATCGGCCCTATCGCTCGTCGTGGGCGGGGACCACTCTTGGCCCTGCGGTTCGATCGCCGCGCCAGGAGGATGTGGTCGACATGCCGGAATCCGTAAGGCCGGTCCGTAGGGGGCTTTTCGCCGAGGTTTTGGATATTGCGCAGGACCTCGCTTCTCGCCCCGCTTCACAGGCGGGCGGTCAGCCATGACCCTCGGGTCAGGTCGCCGCCCCGCCGCGCCCCGCACCTCGCCGGTCTCGGGCGGCCCCGCCCGCTCCGGCGTGCGCGCGCTGGTCGCGTTCTTCGTCCTGGCTTATGCGCTGAGCTGGGCGTGGGTGATCCCGCTGGCGGTGACCCACCAGGTCGTGGATCGCGGTCAGGGCTGGCCGACGCACTATCCGGCGCTGTTCGGTCCCGCGGTGGCGGCGTTCCTGGTCGTCGCCGCGACAACCGGGCGACGGGGGATCGCCGAGCTTCTGCACCGCATGGTTCTGTGGCGGGTGGGGTGGCGGTGGTGGCTGGTGGCGTTCAGCCCGCTCGCGTTCCTCGGCGTCGCGCTGCTCGGGGCGTGGGTGAGCGGCCTCAACCTGCCCCGCCTGGCCGACTTCGGGCTGTACAGCGGCGTCCCGGCCGCAGGGCTACTCGGTTTCCTGTTGTTGATCATCATCGGGGCGATCGTCGGGGCCTTCGGGGAGGAGATCGGCTGGCGAGGCTTCGCACTGCCGCGCCTGCAGCACCGGTTCAGCCCCCTGGTGGCCTCGCTGATCCTGGCGGCGTGGTGGGCACTGTGGCACCTGCCCCTGTTCTTCGTGGTCGCGACCTACCGAGCGTTGGGGGTCGTTGACTACGTCGGTTTCGTCATCGGCCTGTCCTGCGGCGCGATCGTGTTGACCTGGGTGTACAACCGCAGCGGCGGCAGCATCCTGCTCGTGGCGGTCTGGCACGGGGTCTTCAACGTGGTGAGCGGCACCCAGGCCGCGACCGGAGTCATCGCCGCAGTGGTGAGCACCCTCATCATTGCCCAGGCCATACTCCTCGTCGGCCTGGATCTTCGGGCCCGCCACCGCGGACAACCCTCCCCGCTAGGCGCTACCCAGGGGTCACCGGCCCGCCGAAGAATGCCACCCGAACCCGCGAAGGACCATGAACAGCAGTAAGCGCACCACTTGTCTTTACCCGATCGGCCCCGCCACGGCTGACAGGTCGATCCTGGCACTGGTCTGGGCCAAACGTCTACCTTGGCTGCCAAGCCAGCTTCGACCCACACGTGCGGTTCTTCGACTCCAACGCCGTGAGGTGTGACCCCGCGCCCAGACCGCGCCGGCCCCAGGGCATGCCGCTGGCTTGTGCGTGCCAGTTCAGTGATGGGTCGAGGCCGTCAGGACGCGGACCTCCTCCTCGAGGGCATGACGCAGCTCGGACAGGTCGGGGCAGGTGTCCGGATCCGCGATCAGTGTGATGGTCAGGGTGCCGGCATAGGACAGGACGGCGAAGGAGACCGTCACGTTTCCCGAGGCCGCGCTAAGAGGAATGATGCTGGCGATCGGGCAGCCCAGGAATGAGAGCCGGCTCTCCGGGCCGCGCACGTTGGACACGAAGGTATGGATCAGCCGTTGACGGTCAACGAACCACCGAAAAAGCCCAGCCGCGGCCAGCAGGCGAAAGAACGGGCCCAGCAACGCGGTCGAGGCACCCCGCTGAGCCTGTTTAGCCGCACGAGTAGCCACGGCCAGCGACTCAAGCCGCCGGGCAGGATCGCCCACCCCTGAGACGAGCAAGGGAACGACTCCGCTCTTGTTGCCCAAATCGCCTGCGCTGGCCTGGCGCCGCGCGGAGAAAGGAACCGATATGACGAATTGGTCAACACGCTCGCCGCGGATCAAAAGGAGGCGGTGCAGAGCAGCTGCAATAGCCGACAGGGTGACGTCGTTGACCGTCGCCTCATGCGCGTGGGCAGCCCCGCGAATCTGACTCAGGTCGACCCGGACGGTGGCGAACCGCCTCCGCGGCCCCGTGCGTTGGTTAAGGGAAGAACGCGCCAGGCGGCCGCCGATCACTGGGCGCAATTGTGAGGCGGCGCCGGCGAGGCGACCTAGAACCGCCGGCAGCTTTCCGGCCGAGCGCAAGCGATCGTTCGCCGCCTGGGCGGCAAGCTGTCCCAGCGAAGGCATCTGAACGGGAAACACGCGGTCGTGGGCCTCGGGTGCGTCGTCGACCAGAGCGGCCAGGACGGCCAAGCCGCCAATTCCGTCCGCCAGGACATGGTGGAAGACGACGATCAGCGCCGCCCCGCCGCCGCCCGTGTCCGTCACGAGCTTGGCTGCCCACAGGGGACGATCGCGAGGCAGTCGGGTCAGGAGCATGTGTGCGGCTACCTCCAAGACGGCGCTCTCACCTCCCGGGGCGGGACAACCGATCACGGAGAAGTGGCCGCTGACAGCAAAATCACGATCATCGACCCAGACCGGTCGACCGCACCCCCAAGGAACCTTTACGAGACGCTGACGCAGGCGAGGCACAGCACGGACTCGATCGGCAATCGCGTCCACAACCAGCCCTGGCTCAGGACTCTCGGACGAATCCAGCATCAAGACCGCCCCAACCTGCAACGGCGTGGACCCGCGCTCAGAGGCAAGGGACATCAGATCGTCAGTACTTACCCGCTCATACCGGCGGACCGTGAACATCGCCCCACCCTGTCAGAGATCAGGCAACCCTGCTGACGGCGAAGATCGCCCAGGGATAAAATGCCGTACTCCCGAGTCGGAAATAGGAAGCCCGCAAGCTGGGCATCGCTCTTTCCCCGCGAGTCCCGATACGCGAACGGTGACTGAGGCGTCGAATGCCTCGAGCTAGTCGCCTGCGACTAAGTCCGGACTGTGCCGTTTGCCGGTCGCGCTACGGGACGCGGGGACGACGTCAACTCTCAGCCTCGACGGTCCTGATGGGAAGCCAGCCCTGCCGACCACTGCGGGATCTGCACCATAGCCACCCGCTGACAACGTCCTCAGCAAGAACCTCGAGCACCTCGCCGACTCGGGTAGGCAGTTCGGTGGTGTCGTAGGCCGTCTGCACCACGGCTGGCCCGGACGGCTGGGATAGGTGCCGAGCCGGCACCCATCCGGTGCCATGCGCCGCGGTGACGAACACGAACTGCGGCCACTCGATGTCGTGATCACCCGCCTGCACCCTCTCCCCCACGGTCAACTGCAGTGGACGTCGATCTGGGACCTCGTGCGGCGTCCGCGAAGTTGTTAGCTGCACGAGGGCCACCCTGTCATCCGCCACCGGCAACCGCTCTGCCGTCCCGCAGCACGATCCCTTACGGAGCGCCGGTCCACGTCGGGGAGCTGCGCCCGTAAGGTTTCCGTATCGGTGCCGCTGACCACCCGACACGACCGGATCTGCCGAGCTGGGGGTTGGCTGGGCTGGCCTGCTTGGGCTGCGGCGGTGACGCAGGCCCAGTTGCTCTCGTGCCGGGATCCGCCCGCGACAACTGCGGGTCGGACGGTCATTGTTACGTTTCGTCCGCTGTCCTTTGAGTCGACCAAGTCCTTTGACAGGGCTGTCAGGGTTGGTCCACGAGGGCGGCAGCGAAACGCGAAGCGAGCGTCGCGACCGCGATACGGACTTCTTGCCCTCCGTCGACGCGGAAGGCGAACGGCACGCTCGCCAACCACTCCTGCGCATACATTGCCGGATTGCTCGTGCTGCCGACGAGCACGCACCCGTCTCCCGATGGTTCAAGCCGTCCCATGGGAGGCCGGATCCACGGTGCCACCTCAGCCAGCGGGGCGTCGAACACCACGCGGGTGGGGAACTCCCACCCAGTGCCTAGGTTCTCTTCCAGTGCGGCCACCGGGTCGAGGCCGTCGGGAGGCTCGAACTCGTGCGCGGTCTGCTGGACCGCGCGGACCCGGTCGACCCGGTAGGTGCGGATCGCGTCCGCGCGATGGGAGTGACACAGGAGGTACCAGCGCCCGTAGCGGACGATGACCGCCCAGGGGTCCACCTCGGCCTGCCACTCGTTGCCGGACTCGCTGCGATACGTGACCAGCACGCGACGTCGGGCCGCAGCGGCAGCGACCAGTGCGCTGGTGGTGGCGGGATCTGGACGGGCCGAGTGCCGGTCGGGCGCAGCTGACGCGTGCTCTCGCAGCGCCGCCGCTTGCCGGCCGACGCTCTCGGGCAGTGCCCGGATGACCTTTCCCAGGGCAGAACCGATGAGGTCGTCGTCGTCGGCGGCTGCGGGCTGGCCGTCGAGCACGGCCATGACCAGACCAAGTGCCTCAGCCTGCGTGAAGACGACCGGAGGCAGCCTCGTGCCGCGCCCGAGCCGGTACCCGCCGTGGCGGCCCCGGGCAGACTCGACGGGGATGCCCGCCTCCCGGAGGATTCCGACGTAGCGACGCGCGGCCCGCTCCGTGACGCCCAACCGCTGGGCGAGTTCGTCGGCCGTCGCGCCGGGGCGGGTCTGGAGGATCTCGAGGGCACGCAGAGCTCGTGCGGTCGGGCTGATGTCGGCCGGCACACAAGCAGCCTAGAAGGCGGCGAGCTGAACCGGAAGTAGATCGTCCGGAACTGGTTCTACAATTTTGCGCATGACCGAATTTCGCGAGCAAGACCTCTCCGGGGCGTGCTTTGAGCGCGTCGACCTGCGGGGGGCCACCTTCACGCAGGTGTACCTCAACGATGCTGCCATGCGCGACGTCGACCTCAGCGGGGCACGGGTCCGTGCGTCCCTGTTGCAGGGGTGTCGCCTCAGCGGCGTCGAGCTGGTCGACGTCGAGATCCGTGGCGAGTTGCAGAACGTCGTCGTGAACGGCGTCGACATCGCACCGCTCATCGATGCCGAACTGAACCGCCGTACGCCCGACCGCGCGAAGATGCGTCCTGACGACAGTGCGGGGTTCCGGGAGGCGTGGGTAGTCCTGGAGCGGCTGTGGGAGGGCACCCTCGCGCGAGCGAGGACGTTCCCCGAGGCAGAGCTTCACAGCAGCGTCGACGAGGAGTGGTCGTTCATCCAGACGCTGCGGCACCTCAACTTCGCCACCGCCGCCTGGGTGGGGCTGCTCATCAACGGCAACGCCTCGCCGTGGCATCCCTTGGATCTGCCCTGGGACGAGGCGCCGGGCTGGGACGGCGTCCCGTGGGACCGCGAGGCACAACCTTCGCTGGACGAAGTGGTCGCGGTGCGCGGTCATCGCCAGGCGATGGTCCGGGGCGTCATGCAATCACTGACCACTGAGCGGCTCGCCAGCGAGGTGTCGAGCACCGCGCCTGGCTCGCCCCGGGAGGAAAGCGTCTCCGTGAAGGAGTGTCTCCGCGTCGTCCTCAACGAGGAATGGGAGCACCGCCTCTATGCCGAACGTGACCTGACCTCACTGGAGAAAGAGAACTGATCATGGACATCCTGCTCATTGCGGGCCTGTGGCTCGACGGATCCGCATGGGACGACGTCGTACCCGCGCTGGAGGCACTCGGCCACCGCCCCGTGCCGCTCACCCTCCCGGGTCAGGGTGACGGATCCGCGTCCGCCACGCTCGGTGACCAGGTTGGCGCGGTGCTCGCCGCCGTGGACTCAGCGTCCGACAAGCCCCTGGTGGTGGGGCATTCCGCCGCCTGCACCCGGGCTTGGCTGGCCGCCGACGCGCGACCGGACAAGGTGGCGAAAGTCGCCCTCATCGGCGGTTTCCCGTCCGCCAACGGGGAGCCCTACGCCGACTTCTTGGAGCCCGTGGACGGCATCGTGCCCTTCCCCGGCTGGGGCCCATTCGAGGGGCCAGACTCTGCCGACCTCGACGAGGAGGCCAGGCGCAGCATCGCGGCCAATGCGATCCCCGTCCCCGAAGGGGTGACCAAGGCCGTGGTGCGTCTGGCGGACGAGCGACGGTTCGACGTCCCGGTCGTGCTCGTGTGCCCCGAGTTCACCCCCGCCCAGGCTCAGGAGTGGATCGACGCCGGTGACGTGCCCGAGCTCGCCAAGGTCAAGCACCTTGACTTCGTCGACATCGACTCGGGCCACTGGCCCATGGTCAGCAGGCCGATCGAACTCGCCCGGCTCCTTGCTGCAGTGGCCGCCGAGGACTGACACGGCGTCGCGGCCAGTGGCCATATCGGTCACCGTGGTCCGCGCCAACCACGCCAGCTTCGACGACGTGCAGACGATCTTCGGTA
>JANLPD010000473.1:0-2341 GCA_031367045.1 Frankiales bacterium
TTGAGCCGCCCGGCCAGCCGGCTGCTCGGCTGGCCGTTGGCACGCGGGGTGCCGGGCAAGCTTGGCCAGCGGAACGCGATGCGCAACCCGCGCCGTACCGCCTCCACCGCCGCGGCCCTGATGATCGGACTGGCCCTCGTCAGCGCCGTCAGCGTCCTCGGTGCGTCGACGAAGGCGAGCGTTGTCAAGATCGTCGAAGGGGCGGTGGGCGCCGACCTCGTGGTGCAGCAGAAGGGTTTTGCCCGCGGGTTCAGCCCGACGGTGACGCAGTCGGTACGCAGCGCCCCGGGCGTAGCCCGCGTGGATGTGCTCAGGTTCGAGCAGGCCAAGGTGGGTAAGGCGGTCACCTTCGTCACCGCCGTCCCGGCTGAGTCGATCGGCAGAACGATCACGCTGACCCGCAAGGCCGGCGACCTTTCCTTGTCGCCGACCACGCTGCTGCTCAGCGACAAGGAGGCGAAGGCCCGGGCGCTGAGGCCAGGAGACTCGGTCCAGGTCACCTTCGGCCGGGGGACCACGCAGACACTTCGCGTGGCCGGCACCTACCTCGCCAACCAGCTGGTCGGGCCCTACCTGCTCGACCAGTCCGCCTCGCGGCAGTTCACCAACCGGCTGGACAGCGTCCTGCTGGTCGAGGCGCGCAAGGGCGTCTCGGCCGATCAGGTGCGGGCGTCGGTCGACCGGGTGGTCGCCGCCGAGCCGACAGTCGAAGTGCTGAACCGTGCGGAGTTCACCAAGAGCACGACGTCGCAGATCGACACCGTCACGACGATCATCACGATCCTGCTGGGACTTTCGATCCTGATCGCCGTCCTCGGCATCGTTAACACGCTGGCACTCGCGGTCATCGAGCGAACCCACGAGCTCGGCCTGCTGCGGGCGGTCGGCCTGTCCCGGCGGCAGACCCGCCGGATGGTCACCGTCGAGGCCGTTATCGTTTCGGTGTTCGGTGCGCTGCTCGGGATCGGCGTGGGCTCGGTGTTCGGCATCGCCTTCCAGCGAGCGCTCGCGGACCAGGGCATCGACCAGCTGAGCTTCCCGGCGGGCCGCCTCGTCGTGTTCGTCGTAGTCGCCGGTCTGGCCGGGGTCCTGGCCGCGCTGCTACCGGCGCGCCGCGCCGCCCGGCTGGACGTCCTGCGGGCGATCGCCACGACGTGACGGGTGCGGCACACTCGTGGAAGAAACCCCAGGAGGCTGTCGTGACCACCACCCACCACTCCGCACACGTCGACGCGCCGTCGGAGGCCGTCGCTGCTGCCGTCGGGCCCCAGCTGACGATGCCGCTGCCCGAAAGCTTCACATCGGTCCAGGACGAGCGCATGCACCGCAAGGTCCGCCTCGCGGCGGCCTTCAGGATGTTCAGCAAGGCTGGCCTCGACGAGGGCGTCGCCGGTCACTTCACCGCGCGAGACCCTGAGTTCACCGACTCCTACTGGGTGAATCCGTTCGGCATGCACTTCAGCCTGATCAAGCAGAGCGACCTCGTTCGGGTCGACCATGCCGGCAACGTCGTCGAGGGCGACCGGGCCGTCAACGGCGCGGCCGTCGCGATCCACTGCGCTGTCCACGCTGCGCGTCCTGACGTCATTGCCGCCGCGCACGCGCACGGGCCCTATGGCAAGACACTGTCGTGCCTGGAGATGACCGTCGAGCCGCTCACCCAGGACGCCTGCGCGTTCTACGACGACATCGGCCTGTACGACAGCTACACCGGCGTCGTCCTTGACCCCGAGGAGGGCAAACGCATCGGCCGCGCCCTCGGCGCCCACAAAGCGGTGATCCTGCGCAACCACGGGATGCTCACGGTCGGGGAGAGCATCGACAGCGCGGCCTGGTGGTTCCTCACCCTCGAGCGCACCGCGCAGGCCCAGCTGATGGCCTACAGCGCCGCCGCCGGCCTCGGCGCCAAGCCCCGCCAGATCGGCCCCGCCGAGGCGGAGCAGACTCGCGGACAGATCGGCTTCGAGTTGGCGGGCTGGTTCCAGTTCCAGCCCATCTGGGATCGCATCAGCCACGACAACCCTGACATTTACGACTAACCACCCGCACCACCCCGCTCCCCGGGAGCTTGTGCAAGATCAGGGCCGCTGATCACGGACGCGGACCCCCTGGTAACCGCGATCACCGGCCCTGATCATGCGCCGCCACCTTCGGATCATGCGCCGCCACCTTCGGATCGGGCGACAGCCAGCCAGCCGGGCCAGCGGGGCGGAGGGGCGGAGGGGCGGCCTCGGCCCCTGCCCTCGGAGCCGGATCAGGCGCCCACCTGCGGGTTGCCACCTGCGGGCTGTCATGTGTGGGCTTGCCACCCGCACCACCCGCACCACCCGCACCACCCCGC
>JANLPD010000531.1:0-4702 GCA_031367045.1 Frankiales bacterium
GCGAGACCGGCGCCGGTGGCGCTCCCCGCCGGCGGCGCCGCGGCGGGGGGGGCCGGGGCCACGGCGCGGCTGGCACCGCCAGGGCCGCCGAGGGTGGCGGCGCCGCGCAGCCGGCGGACACCGCCGGCGCGTAAGCACCCCGGGCGGGTCGCCCGTCGGGTCGCGTCGCCAGGCGGGCCGCAACGAAACTTCAGTCGCGGCTCAAGGTCAACGACCGTCCGGGCCGATGACATGCACATGGTGCTGAGGACGATCCAAGGGATCCGCAAGGCCGAAGACAGCGCGGACCTGCGGACCTGGCTACGTGCCCTGCCGGACGCGCCGGAGGTTCATGAGGTCTTCGCGCTGGCCTGCGCCCAGCACGGTGACGAACGGCCGACCTGGGCCTACGTCGAAGCCGACGCGACCGAGGGGCTGGCCCGCAGGCGCTGCCTCGCCTGCGCGACTACGGTGCCGTTGCTCGACTCGGCCGAGCGCTGGAACTACCCACCGATGTGGTCCTGCCTGGGCTGCTCGCACTCGATCGCCGAGCTCGCTGTCGCCCTGAGCCTGCCGGACGGTACCCACGTCGAGTGGCTCGCCCTCGGGGCGCGCTGTGTCGAGTGCGGCCGGCTGGCCGGGCTGACCGACCTGGTGGTCGCCAAGGTGGCGTTGGCCGACGTACTCACCGGCTTGTAGCCCGGCCGGTCAGCGAGACTGGGTGGGTGCGCCTGCTCCTGCTCGCCGATACCCACCTCCCCCGCCGCGCCCGTGATCTGCCGGCCGAGGTCTGGGACGAGGTCGACCGCTCGGACGTCGTGGTCCATGCCGGTGACTGGGTGGACATCGCGGCGCTGGATGCGCTTCGGCGGCGCGCGACCACCCTGCTCGCCTGCTGGGGCAACAACGACGGGCCCGATGTGCGGGGCCGCCTTCCTGAGGTGGCCCGCGCCGTGCTTTCGGGCATCCGCATCGCCGTGGTGCACCAGACCGGCGCCGCAACCAGCCGCGAGCGCCGGGCGGAGTCGACCTTCCCCGACACCGACCTTCTCGTCTTCGGCCACAGCCACATCCCCTGGGACACCACCGCTCCCGGCGGGCTCCGGCTGCTCAATCCCGGCTCGCCAACCGACCGGCGACGCCAACCCGCCGGCACCTACATGACGGCAGAGCTGCGCGCCGGCGCGATCACCGACGTGCAGCTGCACGCGCTCGCCGTACGGTCGTCGCGATGAGCCCGCTCAATCTTCCCGACGACGCCGTCCTGCGCCGGCTCGACGTCGACGGCGGCCCCCTCGCTCTCCTCGACATCGCCGCCCGCGGACCTGTGATGGGGACCGTCGTCCTCGTGCCGGGCTTTACGGGCAGCAAGGAGGACTTCCGTCTCGTCCTCGGACCGCTCGCCGACGCCGGTTACCGGGTGGTTGCTCTCGACCAGCGCGGGCAACACGACTCGCCTGGCCCGGACGATCCACGGGCGTACGCCGTGGATGCCTTGGCGGCCGACCTGCTGCTGGTCCTACGTCTGCTCGGCGCCGGACCGGTCCACCTGGTGGGGCACAGTTTTGGCGGGCTGGTGTCGCGCGCAGCGGTCCTGCAGGAGCCGGGGGTCGTGCGGTCTCTCGTCCTGCTCGACTCCGGCCCGGCGGCGCTCAGCGGACCCCGTACCGAGCTACTGCCCTTTCTCGCGCCGCTTCTGCGCAGCGGCGGCACCGCGGCCGTGCAGGCGATGCTGGACGGGCTGCCCGACCCGCGCCGCGACGCCTTGCCTACCGAGCTGCGCATGTTCCTGCGCCGGCGCTTCCTGGCCAACAACCCGGTCGGCCTGGCGGCCATGGCCGACGCCCTCATCACCGAGCCGGACCGGGTCGACGCGCTGCGCGGCACAGGGGTCGCGGTCCTCGTCCTGCACGGCGAGCAGGACGATGCGTGGTCACCCGCCGAGCAGGTGGCGATGGCCCGGCAGCTCGGTGCGGTGTGCGTAGCCGTCCCCGACGCCGAGCACTCACCCGCGGTCGAGAACCCGCCAGCGACCGTCACCGCGCTGCTCGCCTTCTGGGCCGCGCTGCCGGGTGAGACGGGCTAGGGAGCGCTGGACTCCTGGGCCACCTCGAACGCCCAGATGCTCGACCCGGTAGCAGCCGGCTTCGGGCCCGCGGGCCGTCCGCTGGCGCCGGCGTGCCCGGCCGCGAAGGACTGCCCATCACGCCAGGCGACGAAGTCCGCCTCGCTGCGCCAGCGCGTGTAGACGAGGTAGTCGCTGGTCCCCTCGACCGGCCGCAACAGCTCGAAGTGCTCGAAGCCCGGCGCCTGGTCGACCGCCCCCTGCCGCGCTGCGAAGCGCTCTTCCAGGGTGCTGCCAGCGCCTTCCGGCACGGTGAGGACGTTGATCGCCACGTAGCTCATGGCCCCATCCTTGCTCAGAAGCTCTCCTGGCTCCCCCGGGAGGTGCATCCGGGCGGCACGTGAGATCGTCAACACGATGACCACCAGCCCCGTGACGCCTGTGAGCGACTCCGCAGATCCCGGCCTCTACGGTCCGGACAGCGTGACCTGGCGCGTCCATGCGGACCCGTCCATGGCCCTCGCCGGGTTACGTGCCCTGCTACTGCAAGCGCTGCACCCGCGGGCGATGGCAGGGGTCGCCGAGCACAGCGACTTCCGGGGGGACCCCTGGGGGCGCCTGTTCCGGACGGCGGAGTACGTCGGCGTCACGTCGTACGGCAGCACGCTCGAAGCGCGACGGGCTGCGTCCAAGGTCCGTGGGATCCACCGCAAGCTGACCTCGACCGACCCCGACACCCGCCGCACGTACCGGCTCGACGAGCCGGACCTGCTCCGCTGGGTGCACTGCGTGGAGGTCGAGTCGTTCCTGTCGACGGCCGTGCGATGCGGCCTGCGCCTGTCCCGCCGGGAGCAGGACGCCTACTACGACGAACAGGTCCGCAACGCCGATCTCATCGGTGCCGTGGAGGTGCCCAGCTCGGTTGCCGAGATGGCTGACTACTTCCGCGATCTGCGGCCGCAGCTGCGCGTCACGGCGGAAGCCCGTCGTGCCGCGTCGTTCGTCCTGTGGCCGCCGATGCCGTCCCTGGTCCAGCTCGGCACACCTGCGCGTCCGGCATGGGTGGCACTGGCGACGACTGCCTTCGCGATGCTGCCCCGGTGGGCCCGCCGGCTCTACCGGCTCCCCGGGCTGCCCACCACCGACGTCGTCGCGACAGCGGCCGGCCTCGCCTTTCGCAGCGGCCTGCTGGTCGTGCCCGAGCGGCTGCGGCACGGTCCGCACGTCAAGGCAGCCAAGGCCCGGTTCGAGGTCTGACCGGCCGCGTCGGGCACCAGGGGGTCCGCAACCGTGATCACGGGCCCTGATCTTGCTGGCCCGCATGCTGAGCGGGCTGATCGCGGGTGGGCTGCATGATCAGGGCCGCTGATCGCGGGTACCAGGGTGTCCGCAACCGTGATCACAGGCCCTGATCTTGCTGGGCACGCGAGCCGCCCTGGCTGAGGCGCGGGGCTGACGGGTCTGGGCGGGCTCGTTGAGGCAGGCCATCCACAGTGGGATCCTGCGGTCGGGACCCCAGCCGGATCTTGCGGTAGGTAAGACGACCCGACGCAGCGGCGGGTCAGGAAAGCGGCTCCAGCTCCTCGGCGAGGCCGTCCCAGGCGCGTTTGCTCGGACCGGCGGCCTGCCCCTCGGGGCAGTGCCGGGAGAAGTCGCACCAGCCACACAGCCGGCCGGGACGGGGCGGGAAGAGCGACTCGGGGTCCCCGCCCGCCAACAGGGCGCTCGCTGCTGCCACCGCCTCCTCGCCGATCGCCTCGGCCCGCGACAGGTGGCGCGCGAGCGACTCCGGGGTGTGCTCCCAGGCCACCACTGCACCGGACGGCAGGTGGTGGAGCTCGACCTTGGTGCAGGAGGCGCGCAGCGTGCGCTCGCAGGCCAGCGCGTAGAGGGCGAGCGCGAGCGAACCGCGTGCGTCGTCGGTGGTGAGGACGTGGCGCCCCGTCTTGTAGTCCACGACGACGAGCTCGTCGCCCCGTAGGTCCACCCGGTCCACCCGGCCCGAGATCGCCAGCACCGCAGAGCGCGTCGCGACTGTCCGCTCGACCCCGCGCGGCTCGTCGTGCGGGTCAAGACCAGCGGTGTAGCGCTCCACCATGTCGCCCGCACGGTGCCGCCAGCGCTCTGCCGTCGCGTCGTCGGGGAACCCCTCTGTCGTCCACGCCGAGTCGACCAGCGCCCGGGCGGACTCCGTGGTGCGCCGTGGCGCCGGCAACGACCACCAGCGCGCCAGCGCCAGATGGGCGACGGAACCGACGGTGTTGTGGGCCCACGGTGGCCCCTTCTGCGGCTGGGGTCGCTGCAGGTAGGTCATCCGGTAACGCCGCGGGCAGTCGAGCCAGGTGGTCAGCCGCGACGGCGTGCAGGCGAACAGCCGCCGCGGCATGCCCTCGAGCCCCAACTGCTCCACCGGGTCATCCTCGCGCAACCCGGCGACAGTGGACCGCGGGCCTGTGGACAACTGGCTCCCAGCTGGCCACACCGACTACCGACTACCAGCTACCGCCGTCCCCGCCACCACCGCCGCTGTCGCCGCCACCGCCGCCCCAGTCGCCACCCCCCCCCCCGCCCCCGCCGCCCCCCCCCTCGCCCCCCCCCCCCCCGTCCCCCGCACCCGGGTACGGCCCCTAACCCGCAAACAGGCCCCCGTGGGTCCCC
>JANLPD010000539.1:0-2088 GCA_031367045.1 Frankiales bacterium
GTGCTGAAGGTTGGTGCCCTGCACCCGCTGGGCGTCGAGCCCGGCGAGCTGCTCCGGGCGCAGGACCTGGGCGTAGTCGCTGAAGCCGATGATCTCGATGGCGTCCTGCGGGAACTTCGTGGAGACCAGCGAGTGCAGCGCGAGAGCCGTCTGCTTGGCCGTGCCCCAGGTACCGCGCAGCTCCATCGAGAACGACAGATCCACCAGCAGGGCGACGGCCGCGGACGTGCGGCGCTCGGTCTCGACGACCTCGAAGTCCTCGACCCTCAGCCGGACCTTGCCTGGGCCGGTGCGCAGAACCGCATTGCGGACAGTGCGTACGACGTCGAGCGGCTGCTCGTCGCCGAACTCCCAAGCCCGGCTCGACCCGGTCAGCTCCCCGGCGGCGCCTGCGTCCTGCACGTCGTGCCAGCCGCGGCCCCGTGACTCCAGGCCCGCGAAGACCCGGCGCAAGGCCGTGCTGCCGAGCCGGCGGACGGCGCGCGGCGAGAGCTCCAGCCGGCCCTTGGCGTCACGGGTCAGGTAGCCCTGCCCCATCAGCTCGCGCTCGATCTGGCGGAGGGCCGCCAGATCATCGGCGGCCGAGCGGCCGAGGGCCCGCTGGACGGCGGCCTCGTCGATGTCGTCGAGCGACGCGCCCGGGTAGTCCTGCCCGAGCGCGTTGTCGAGGTCGTCGAGATCTGCCAACTCCTCGAGGGCGCTGGTCGCCGCACCGAGCCCCATGGCCGGACCGCCGCGCATCTGCTCCCGGCCGCCCCAGGGCAGGTCCGGGCGGGCGGCGCGCAAGGCATCGCCGAGCTGCGCTAGCTGCGCCTGCAGGTCCAGGTCCATCGCCCCGGCCATGAGGGCGGCTAGCTCGTCGCGTTGCTCGGGGCGCAGCGAGTCCATCAGCCGCTGCTGGGCGGTAGCCCGGCGGGCCAGGTCATCGACCAGCTCCGTCAGATCCTTGGGCTGCGACGGGAAGAACGCCCCGTGTTTGTCCATGAACGCAGTGAATTGCTCCTGCGTGTGCTCCCCGCGGGCGTCCGCATCCAGCATCGCGTTGAGGTCGGAGAGCATGTTCTTGACGCCCTGCAGCGCTGCCGGGTCGGCGCCCTCAAGGGCCTGCTTCAGGCCGCGGAACTGGCTGTCGAGAACCTCCCGCCGCAGCAGGTCCTCAATCCGGTCAAAGGTCTCGCGCGCCTGCTGCGAGCGCCACTGGTGCTCCTTGAGCTCCTGCACGGCCCTGGCCGTGTCCGCGGGCAGGGCGTCGAGCTCCAGCTCGGCCAGCCGGGCGGCGTCTGAGGGGTCCGGGAACAGCGCCTGGCGCTCCAACTCGACGGCCTTGTCCAGCAGCTCGCGCACCTCCTTCAGCGTCCCGTCGAGCTGGCCGCGCTTGCGGGCCTCGCGCTGGCGCCGGGCTACCTGGCGGCGCAGGTCGTCCAGGCCCCGCATCCCATCGGTGCCGCGGCGCAGCAGGTCGCGCAGGGCCTGACGGGCCGAGGCGCCGCCCAGGACGGAGTCGCCGATCTCGTCCAGCGCCGCCGCGACGTCATACGGAGGTTCGAGCGGGTCGCGGCCACCCGCCCAACTGCCGTAGCGGAAGGCGCCGGTCATGACTTCTGCTCGTCCTGGCTGTCGAGGAACGCCTGGTAGGCCAGGCGCCGGCGCAGCCGGGTCATCTCGCGGACGGGGCGCATCAGCGGGCGCGTGACCAGGAGGTAGATCACGACCACCACGACGAGGAGGTAGAGATCTGAGGCCCCGATGACGGTCAGGAGGTAGGCGGCGACCAGGAACAGCACGAGCGTCGTGACCCCTGCTGCCAGCACCCGCCGTCGCAGGCCCAGCATGTCCACGACCGGGTAGTCCTCGTCGCCAACGTCGCGGGAAGCCATCATCAGTTGCCGTAGACCGTGCGGCCGTCGATTTCGTCCTTGGCCAGGCGGCGGTTGAGGTGCAGCCCCTCCATCGCGAGCTCGAGCGCCGCGGCCGCCAGCCCTGGTGACTCCTGCTCCACCCCGAGTCGGTGCAGCAGTGCCGCAAGCCCGGGGACCGGGCCGAGCTGGGCGAGCAGCTGCTTGGCCGGGACGAGGTCTCCGGTCTCGA
>JANLPD010000284.1:0-7512 GCA_031367045.1 Frankiales bacterium
GGCCAGGACGTGCATGGGCGTCAGGTGGCGCGGGTGGCGGAGCCGCAGCAGGCTGGACGAGTGGGGCGGCTGCAGGGACGAGTTGCGCTGGTCACCGGCGGCAGTCGGGGTATCGGCTTCGCGGCGGCGCGCCGGCTGGCCCGCGACGGCGCCACTCTCGTCCTGGTTGCACGCGACGCCACCCGCCTGGAGGCGGCCGTCACCGATCTGCTGGCCGAAGGGCACGACGTCACGGGGGTCGCCGTCGACCTTGCAGACACCGCGGCTGTACGGACGCTGCCCGAGCGACTCGGAGTGCTTGCCGCGGTGGACGTGCTCGTCCTCGCCGCGGGGGTGATGAGCGAGCGGACCGCCAAGACGCTGCGCACCACAGATTCGGAGTGGCGCCGCGTCATGGCGGTCAACCTTGATGGCGCGTTCGCGACGACGGCCACCTTCGTCCCCGGCATGGTCGAGCGCCGGTGGGGGCGCGTCGTTGCCCTCAGCGCCTGTCTGGGCCGCATGTCAGGACCCGGGACGAGCGGTGGCCTCGCGCCGTACCGCGTCTCGAAGGCGGCGCTCAACGCGATGGTGAAGAACCTGGCCGCCGAGCTGGGCGACGGCCGTCGGGGGGTGTTCGTCGATGCGACCTGCCCCGGGCACTGCCGCACGGACATGGGCGGGCCGGCCGCGCCGCGCACCGCCGAGCAGGGCGCAGCGACGGCGGTCTGGCTGGCGAGCCGGGCTGACGGGCCGAACGGGCTGCTGTGGGAGGACGAGCAGGTCGTCCCTTGGTGAGGCGTTCGTGCAGCAGACTGCAGGCGTGAAACGTGCCCGGCTGCTCCCTGTCGCCCTGCTCGCCGTGGCCCTCGCCGCCTCAGCCTGCGGCGGGAGCAGCAACCCGAGCACAAATGGGGCCCGAGCGGGCGCCAGCCCGAGCGCGACCGGCCCGGCCGCCACCAGCCCGGCGGCATCCGCTCCCGCAACGGCCGCGAGACTCATCTGGAAGGCCTGCGACGGCGACTTCGAGTGCTCGACGCTGCGCGTGCAGCTTGACGACAAGAACCCGGCCAAGGGCACCCTCGACCTCGCCCTCGCACGTAGCAGAGCCACCTCCAGCAAGCGGATCGGCAGCCTGCTCGTCAATCCAGGCGGTCCCGGCGCGAGCGCGATCGGCTTCCTGGAGGCGGCCTACAAGAGCCTCCCCGAGGACGTGCGCGCGCGGTTCGACATCGTGGCCTTCGACCCGCGTGGCGTCGGTCGCAGCGCGGCCGTCCGGTGCGCGACGACAGCGGAGTTCGACCGCTACCTCGCTCTGGACCCGGACCCGGACAACCAGGCGGAGCTGGACGCCTACGTGCAGGCCAACCGGGACCTCGATGCTGGCTGCGCCAAGCGCTCAGGCCGGATCCTGCCCTACGTCGGCACCGACACCGTGGCGGACGACATGGACCGCGTCCGCGCCGCGCTGGGCGACGCCAAACTCAGCTACCTCGGCTACTCCTACGGAACGGCGATCGGCGCCGCCTATCTCGACCGCTACCCGACCCACGTCCGGGCGATGGTGCTCGACGGTGCCATCGACCCGACCTTGTCGTGGGAGCAGCTCGCCGCCGGCCAGGGCGTCGGATTTGACCGCGCCATGTTGGCTTTCCTGGACAACTGCCAGTCGACCAGCTGCTCGTTCCGTAAACAGATCAGCGGCGATATCGGGGCCGCCTTCGACCGGCTCGCGGCCAAGGTCGACGGCTCGCCGCTGCCCGCCGCCGGGGGCCGCAGGGTCGGCCCGGGTGAGTTCTTCCTCGGGGTGGCAGGGTCGCTCTACAGCACGGCCTCGTGGCCCGTGCTGGCGGACTCGCTGGCCCTCGCCGAGCGGGGCGACGGCAGCGGCTTGCTGGTCCTTTCCGACAGCTTCACCGAGCGGGGCCCGAAGGGCTATGACCCGTTACTGGAGTCGATCAACGCCGTCAACTGCATCGACCGCGCGTGGCCGCGCGACGTCGCGAGCTATGTCGCAGCCGGCGAACGGATCAGGAGCAAGGCGCCCCGGTTCGGGCGCGCGATCGTGCTGGCCGGCATGTCCTGCATCGCCTGGCCGGTCGCACCGGTGAGCACGCCGCATGCGGTCGTCGGCAAGGGCGCCCCGCCGGTGGTCGTCATCGGCACGACGCGCGACCCGGCCACCCCCTACGAATGGGCCCAGGGCCTGGCCAAGCAACTCAGCAGCGGCATCCTGATCAGCCACAACGGTGACGGCCACACCGTCTACCGGACGAGTGCGCCGGCCTGCATCACCCAGCCGGTCAACGCCTATCTGATCGACCTGATTGCGCCAAAACCCCTGACCTGCTAGCGGTCAGCGAGCCGCTCCCTCGTGGCGGCGCACCATCGGTCAGGACGCGAGGCCAGCTCTGATCCCGAGCTTGTTGGGGAGCGGGGTACGCGAGTAGCGCGTCGGAGCCGTCACGGTAGGCAAGGGTAGGCCGGTGACCTCCCGGACCAGCGTGCGCCGCAAGCTCGCCATCGCGACCTGGCGGCCCTCGCACGAGGCCCGCCTGTATGCCCGGATGGCCGTCGACGCGAGTCCGCTGCTGGAGTACTGCGCCCGCAAGCGGGCCGAGACGGGCGTGTCGGTCAGCCCCGGCGTCGTCGTCGGGATGGCGTTTGCCCGAGGGGTGCTGGACGTGCCGGAGTTCCACCATCGAGTGGTTTTCGGCCGGCTGCGGCGCTTCTCGTCCTATGACGTCGGCTTTGCGGTGGACATCGACGCCGGCGGCGATCTCGCGCCCAAGAAGGTCTGCGACGTCGACCGCAAGACCGTTGTGCAGATCTCCCGCGAGCTCGAGGAGGGCGCGGCGCGGCTTCGGGCCAAGAAGGACCAGGCCCACCGCACCACGCGCGGCATCGCGAGGGTTGTCCCGTGGTTCTTGTTGAGGTACCTGCTGAAGGTGGCTTCGCTGCTCAACGGAGGTATCGGCGTGCGGGCGTTCGGCCAGCCAGCGCACCCGCTCGGCTCGCTGTTCGTGACCAATATCGGGTCCTTCGGGCTGGACGAGGGCTACGTCGCGCCGGTGCCGTTCGCCCGTGTCCCGCTCTACGTCTGCGTCGGAGCGGTCGCGGACGCACCCATGGCGGTGGACGGACAGGTGGTCGTGCGGCCCCGGGTGGTGTTCACGGCGACGGCAGACCACCGCATCGTCGACGGCGCGCATGCCGCCGCGATGGCCCGGATCGTCCGGCGCTACCTGGCCGACCCGGACCTGCTCGACAAGGTCTGACCGCCCTGCTTGTCTTCGGTGCGCTGCTCTGGGCGCCGCTAGCCCTTGCGTCCGCTCCTCTCCCGCATGCAACTGTCCCCTTGAGCGGACGCAAGGGGTCACAGCGGCGAGGCGTCGAAGGACCTGACGGCTTCGACGGGATCGACGCAGGCGGGTCCCGCCGGGTCCCACGCCCCAGCCCGTCGGTGGAACGGGTACCACCGACCGTCGGTCCCGAACCGCAGCTGCCGGTCTCCCGCCGTCAGCCGGTTGTCCCTGCTGCGCGCCCCCGGGTCGAGGGCTTGGCGGCCCTCGACCCACTCCCCGCCAGCGGGCTGCCAGCGGTCGGTCAGGACGCCCAGGCCGTCCGGGCCGCCGTACTGCCAGGCCAGCGCCCGGCGGAGCAGCTCACGTCCGGGGACGCCGACCCGCCGGGCGAGCACGGTGAATTCCGGCGAGCCGATGAGGGTGGCGGCGCGGCGCGCGACGTCGGCGTCGTGATCCAGGGCGAGACCGCCGTCGCCCTCGCCCAGGAGGAGCTGATGGGCCCGCTGAGCAGCATCGGCAGCGAGCCCGGTGAGGGAGCGGGCGTCGATGCCGGCTTCGGTCGGCAGGTCGGCGGCGAGCATCGCGGGTCGGCCCGGGCGCGCCGGCGGCAGCCCAGGCATCGGCAGCGCGGGTCGGTCGGCGGCGGCATAGGCCTGCCGGGCCTGGACGCCGGGATCGCGCTCCCGCTGGGGTTCTGCCTGGGCGGCCCCGCCGCCGCGTCGGCTGCGCAGTGCGGACAGGATGGCGTCCCGGTCCCGACCGCGGAGCAGCAGTAAGGCGAACGGGTCGGCGTCGAGGACGTCGGCGACGAGAAAGCAGACAGCAGCGGCGTGCTTGCACGGATCGGCCGAGTCCGGGCAGGAGCAGCGGGGCTGCAGGTCACCAGGCCCGGGCAGCAGCTCAAGGCCCGCGGCGCTGGCGTCGCTCAGGATCTCAGGGGGCAGGTCCCCATCCAGCAGCGCGGCGGTGTGACCCAGCTGGGCTGCCACGATCTCGAGCAAGCGGTCCCACTCGCCGTCGTCGAACTGGCGGACCCGGATATGGACGTCGTAGGGGCGGGCCCGGCTGCCCTGCACCGGGGCACGCACCTCTCCCGGGGCGACGTGCAGGTCGCCGACCGCCCCGGATCGGGCGTAGGAACGGCCGCGGGGTAGCCGGTTCGGGTCCAGCCGGGCACGTCCCTGCAGGGCGTCGACCCACGCGGCCCCCCACCAGGTGGCGCCAAAGCCGCGCCGGGCGCCCGCTCCCCGGGCGGCCGGCTTGCGATGCCCAGGCTGGTAGCGCGGCCAGTCACCCCGCGCGCTCGGGCTCACGGCCGCTTCCCGAGGCTGACGAGGTCGGCGAGGTCGGTGTCGGACAGCTCGGCCAGCCAGCCCTCCCCGGAGCCGACGACGGCGTCCGCAAGCTCTCGCTTTTTCGTGAGCAACGCCGCGATCTTGTCCTCCAGGGTGCCCTCGGCGATCAGCCGGTGCACCTGCACGGGGCGGTCCTGACCGATGCGGTAGGCCCGGTCGGTGGCCTGGTCCTCCACCGCCGGGTTCCACCAGCGGTCGAAGTGGATGACGTGGGTGGCCCGGGTGAGGTTGAGCCCGACACCACCGGCCTTGACCGACAGCAGGAACACCGGGACGGCACCGGACTGGAAGGTGGCGACCATCTCCTCGCGGCGCCGCGCGGGCACCCCGCCGTGCAGGAACAGCGTCCCGATGCCGCGGCTCTGCAGGTGGGACTCCACCAGCCGGCCCATGGCGACGTACTGGCTGAAGATCAGTACCGAGTCGCCAGCCGCAGTGATGATGTCGAGAAGCTCGTCGAGCATGGCCAGCTTGCCCGAGCGGTGGGCGAGCGGGCCGGGCTGGTGCAGGTACTGCGCGGGGTGGTTGCAGATCTGCTTCAGCGCGGTGAGCAGCTTCAGGACCAGGCCGCGCCGCTCGATCCCTTCGGCGCCCTGGATCTGCGCCATCGTCTCGCGGACCACTGCTTCGTACAGCGTCGTCTGCTCCGAGGTGAGTCCGACGATCTGGTCGGTCTCGGTCTTGCGCGGCAGCTCCGGTGCGATCCCCGGGTCGCTCTTCTTGCGTCGCAGCAGGAACGGCCGGGTCAGCCGGCCCAGCCGAGCGGTGGCGGCCGGGTCCCGATAGTTCTCGACCGGGACGGCGACGCCTCGCCGGAAGCCTTCAAGGGTGCCGAGCAGTCCGGGGGTGGTCCAGTCCAGGATCGCCCACAGGTCGGTGAGCCGGTTCTCAACCGGTGTACCAGTCAGCGCGATCCTGGCCGGCGCGGGGATCGCCCGTAGGTCGCGGGCGGTGCGGGAGAGCGGGTTCTTCACGTGCTGGGCCTCGTCGGCGACGACCAGGCCCCAGCCGATACCGGCGAGCTCGTCGCGGTCTCGTCGTACGACGCCGTAGGTCACCAGCACGACCTCGTCGGCGGCCACCTCGTCGAGGTGGCGGTCGCCGCCGTGGAAGCGGCGCACAGGGACATCGGGGGCGAACCGGGCCAGCTCGCGCTCCCAGTTGCCGAGCAGGCTCGTCGGGCACACCACCAGGGTCGGACCGGCTCCCGCGGACCGGCGGTGCAGGTGCAGCGCGATGACCTGCACCGTCTTGCCCAGCCCCATGTCGTCGGCGAGGCAGCCACCCAGCCCGCTGGCGGCCATCTCGACGAGCCAGCACAATCCCCTGTGCTGGTAGGGGCGAAGGGTGGCCGCCAACCCCGGCGGCGCGGGCAGCTCGGCCGGTGCGTCGCCGGTCAGCTGCGACGCGAGCGACGCCAGTGCCGGTGGGGGCAGGAAGGGGACGCGCTCGCCGTCGACGTCGAGCGAACCGGTCAAGGTTGCCGCCAGCGCCTCAATGGTGGTCAGCCGCCGGCTGCGGCGTTCCCGAAGCTTCGCGATCAGCGCCGGGTCGGCGGTGACCCAGCGCCCGCGCAAGCGGATCAGCGGACGCTTGGCCTCTGCGAGCGCGTTGATCTCGTGCTCGTCGAGCACCTCACCACCCAGGGTGAGCTGCCAGCGGAACTCCAGCAGCGCCTCGAGGGTGAACCCGGCTGCGGTCACCGCCGCGGGTGACGGTGTGGCCGCGGTCGCTGCGAGCGTCAGCCCGTCGACGAGAAGCTCAGCCGGCCAGAGCACCTCGATGCCCGTCGCGGCAAGGGCATCGGCGGTCTCACCGAGAAGGGCTTCGAGGGCGTCGTCGTCGAGCTCGAGGGCGGTCGGGGTGGCTTCGCGCAGCAGCGTCGACAGCGGTGCCCAGACCCTGGCCCCTCGCCGCAGGGCCAGCAGCAGGTCGGCTTCGGCCCGTTCACCGAACCGGGCCAGCACCACCGCAGGGGCGCGCCACAGCTCGTCGGTACCCAGCATCAGGCTGGGGTCTGCGGCGCTTCGGAGCTGCAGGACGGCGCGGGCGAACATGTCCGGCCCGGCCGGCAGCTCCAGCCGCAGGACGAGCTGCGCGCCGGCATCGAGGCCGCCCGTCGACTCGGCCAGCCAGCTGGTGAGCCCGTCGACCCGCTGCGGCTCCCGGTCGGCGAACAGCGCCGAGCCGGCCGTGTCAGGTGCCGCTGCGGTGCGGGCCAGCGTGTCGGCGATGGCGTCCCAGGCATCGCGGATCAACGATGCCGCAGACCGGACGGTCAACGGCGTACCGGGTAGCGCCAGGGCGTGCGCTTCCGGCGGGAACGCCGCCGCGAGCTCGTGCAGGAAGGCAGCGTCGGCCGGGTCGAGGGGGCCGACCCGCCACTCGTCGTACCCGCTCGCGCTTGCAGCGGGCAGCAACCGGCCGCGTGCGATCAGCCCGACCGCTGCCGTTGCGGCGACGGACCAGGCCGCCAGGCTGGGGGTGGCCGTGTCCCGGTCGACCGCGAGCAGCGCCGGGATCGCCTCGTCCAGCGGGACCAGCCGAGCCAGGACCGTACGCCGGCGCACCGACTTCGCGGTAGGCAGGACCAGCTCGATCTCGGTGCCCGGGAGGTCGCCCGGGACGTCGTACAGGGCCAGGGCGCCGAGGCGGCCGGGGTCGCCCGGGAGGAACACCGCCTCGCCGGCGAGCGGGGCTGTCATGTGGGCAGGCTACGGCGGAGCCGCGGCCACCCGCGCTGGGGTCGGCGACCTCAGTTCCGGCGAGCCGCGCCCATGCCCGACTGATCATCGTGTCCGGGTCTGAGCCGAGGCAGTCCCCTGCCGCGGACACGATGATCTTGCCCGCCGACTGCCTTCGAGTCGACCGAG
>JANLPD010000289.1:0-3492 GCA_031367045.1 Frankiales bacterium
CGTAGGAACCGGGCCTCGGCGGACGGGCTTAGGCGGGACTCGAGCAACCATGCGGTCTCGGGTATGACGGGTGCGGGCAATAGCAGATCGCCGCGGTGTTCACGCAAGAGGTCCGCGCACGCCTGATGGCGTGGCTCATCGGCGTCGGCAGCTGACAGCAGCACGCCGGTGTCGCAGAGCAAGGTCACCCGGGCGTCAGATGTCGTTGGCCGTGGTCTGGGTGGCGAGGTCGCGGCGAGCCTGACGGATGTCCAGGGGTTCGCGCTGACCTGACGCACCGGCGGCAAGGAAGGCCTCCAGCGGGTCCGCGGCACCCTGACCGGCCAGGCCTTCCGCCACCAGCTCCGCCGCGACCTGCTCGACTCCGACGCCGCGGGCGGCTGCGGCCGCGGCCAAGGGCGCGGCCAGCTCGTCGGGCAGGTGCACGGTGAATGTCACGTCAACAGGATACGAGTCGTGAGGGCTCCTATGGAAGAACGCGCCACACAGGTCAACGGATTAGCTGCCGGCCTCCGCTGCGGCCAAGAAACCGTCGTTCACAAATCCTGGGCCGTCTGTGGGCCGTGAGAGATCGGCCACAGGGGGTAGTCACCGGTCAACGGCGGACACCCCCGGGAAACGCATAGCCGCAGGTCAGAGGCCCTTCGTCGTGAATTCCCGCAGGTCAAAGCGTTGCCCGATCTCACGCGGGCGACTTTCCGCTTCAACGTCTGAAACAGGCCTATCACGGCAGGTCAGGGGCTTGCCCGCTGGCGGCCTGCCGCCTCGAGGGCGATTCACCCGCAGCTGCTCGGGTCGGGGGCTCAGACCGTGCTTCAGGCCGAGATGCCAGTACGGATCGCCTAAAGCGGAGCGCGACAGCTACCCTCACTGCGGCCAGGTCTCTGGCACGGCTCCCAGCCGTAGCCACCTGTGCGTCGCCAGAACCTCGGACCGCGGGTTGTCCGCGAAGTGACCGCCCTCCGGGACCTCCACGACCAGGGCAGTCGGGATCCCGGCGGCGAGGAAACGGCCGTGCGCGACGGGGCAGGAGGAGTCGGCGTCTCCGTACGTGAGGAGAACCGGCACGTTGATGCTCTCTAGGTCGAAGCCCCAGTCGCGGACGAACGCGAGCGTGTCGTCCACGGAGCCGCCGACGCCGTAGCGCGCCTGCTCCGGGACGATGCGGCGGAACGCCTCGACGACTTCTGGCCGAAGCAGGAAGCCGACATCGCCTGACGAAGCCTCCGCTCCCATTAGCGAACCTGGGTCCTCGTCGAGACGGCGCTGCATCAGCTCCTGGGCGCGCTGCATCTCGCGCGTGAGCACGTCCTCGCCAGCCTCAGCCCACTCCAGCTCGGCCGCGATCTCTGGGTCCATCCCCGCCAGCCACTCGTGGCGAGGAAGTCCGCGGTCCCCGAGCGGCGCCAGGGACGACTGACAGGCCACCCGTTCGACCCGGCCTCCGAGCAGGGCGGCGCAGGCCAGCGCATGGGGACCACCACCGGACCCGCCGACGATTGAGAACCGGTCCAGACGGAGCGCGTCAGCCACGGCGAGTACGTCCTCCGCCTCGTCGGCGACACGGCGTCCGCGGTGACGGGTTGACATCCCGTAGCCAGCGCGATCCGTCGTGACGTACCTGACGCCCGCCTCCTCGTACACCGAGTCGTCGACCATCCGGTTCAACCGGCAACCCGGCGTCCCGTGCAGGCCGAGGACCGGGTACCCGGACGGGTCACCCCCGTCAAGCACCCCGATGGTCCGGCCGTCGCGCAAGTCCACCGATCGTGTCGTCGCACCACTCTGAGTTGCTGACTCTGTCGGGTCTTCCCACATCTGCACAGTGTGGCCGCAGGCTCAACCGGTAACCGCCGCCGCTACCGAGGTCGAGAAGATGTCCGCGTGGTGTCCGGCCGTAGCTACAGCGTCGCTGCTGCCGTGATGCCGCTTGCGTCTGGCCCGAGTGCCTGGACACGGGCGCAGGCCAACAACAGCGTGGCGGGCATCCGCCCGCGCTCCCGACGGCCATTCTCTGTACGCGCGCCCCGCCCCAGCCGCCCATGGGTCGACCCGAGCGGTCACGCCGGCACCTGCCACGACGGACGCAACCTCGTTCGTTTGTGATCGCTGCCGCGGTACAGCGTTCGGCGCGGGGGCTATTGCCGGCGGAAGGTAGGTGAGCAGAGCCGCGATTTTCGTTCGGGTGACGGCGTTGCGGCAACTGATCGTTCAGCGCGGGTGCCGAGGTGGTCGTACGGCCCTCAGCGCAGGTCTTGCGGGAGGCCTGACGCGACAGCCTGGGCCACTCACCTATAGACAATCCGCGCTCGGCTGCTGCTGTGGAGCAGATCGTCGCCGGTGCGGTGCTTCGTGCCGCGCGCCAGAAGTCTGGCCTCTCCCAGACCGAGTTGGCCCGGCGAGCCAAGGTGGCGCAGCGCGTCATCAGCGCGTATGAGTCAGGGCGGCGTGAGCCGGGTTTGAGCATGTTGAGTCGGCTTGTTGCCGCCGCCGGTCAGCGCTTGACGGTCGCGCTTGAGACCGCTGAGCCTTGCGTTCGTGGGCTTCCTGACACGCGCCTCGGCCGGCGGCTGCGGCAGCGTCGGGCGGCCCTGATCGCCGCCGCCGAGAGTCACGGCGCGAGCAACCTGAGGGTCTTCGGCAGCGTGGCTCGCGGCGAACACGGGCCCGACAGTGACGTCGACCTGCTGGTGGACCTGGCTCCGGGCACCGGCTTGTTCGGGCTTGCCACGTTGGAACGAGAGCTGGAGGAGATCCTCCACGTCGACGTCGAACTCGCCCCAGCCGACAGCCTCAAACCGCGGGTACGTGTCGACGCCGAGCGTGAAGCCATCGCGCTGTGAGTCGACGCGATGCGGAGCGTTTTGCCGACATCCTCGACGCGATCGAGGCCATCCGCAGCCAACTGCAGCGCGGCGACCTCAGTGACGGCCTGATCTACGACGCCGTTCGGGCCCGCCTCATCGAGATCGGCGAAGCCGTGAAGAACATCCCGGCAAGGTTGTCGCTACGGAACCTGGCACGCCCTGGCGAGACATTGCAGCGATGCGCGACCGGCTAGCGCGCCGCTACTTCGACACCCTGCACTCCATCGTGCGAGGCACAGCGAGAACGACATCCCTCCGCTCGAGCAGGCGGTGCTTCGCCTCCAGGCCGCGACGGGCTCCGCCATGTCCCCGCTCGCAGCAATCGGCCCGCGCTCCACGCCAATTCTTGTGATGAAACGTTGCCATGATCTCTTGTAGAGATACACTTATTAACGTGGAGAAAGTCGTCCTCGACCGTGTACACGATCCGGTAGTCACCGACGCGCGCTCGCCAACGGCCCAGTTCGCCACACCAGATGCCTCTCAAGTTGGGCGGGTACATGTTCGGAGTCCCCGGGGGCCACGCTTGGGCGGTCAGGCCGAGGCGGCGTCGTAGCGGCGAAGCAGCGATGCCTCGCGCAGCCCCTCCAGGTAGGAACGTGCCCGGGCGATGTCGGCCTGCGAG
>JANLPD010000577.1:0-2908 GCA_031367045.1 Frankiales bacterium
CCGGGGTCGGCGCCGGGGGCCTGGCCCGGTCCGCCCTGATCCTCACCGGCCTGGCCTGGCCGGGCTCGTCGCCGGAGCGGTGTCGATGGCGACCGGGGAGTACATCTCGGTCGCCAACCAGAACGAGCTCGTCGCCGCCGAGGCCGCCGTCGAACGCGACCGGCACGCCCGCTACCCCGACATCGAACTCGCCGAGCTCACCGAGATGTTCATCGGGTACGGCGCAGACCCCGACGCGGCCGCGCGCGTCGCCCAAGCGATCAACCGCGACCCCGACACCGCGCTGCGGTTCCACATGCGCGAAGAACTCGGCGTCGACCCATCCGCGCTGCCCTCCCCGGTCACCGCCGCAATAGCCTCGCTCGTGTCCTGCGCGCTCGGCGGGCTCATCCCGCTCCTGCCGTTCCTGCTCGGCTTGAACTCGCTCGCCCTGGCCCTCGGGATCGTCGCTGTCGCGCTGTTCCTGGGCGGCGAAGCCGTCGGGCGGGTCACCGGACGCCGCGCGCTGGTCTCCGGGCTACGCCAACTCGCCCTCGGCGCCCTCGCCGTCGGGGTCGCCTACGGCATCGGTCGGATCGCCGGATCCGTGCTCTGACCACCGCAAACTCAACCCCCGCCGCCCTTTCCTGCAGCGTCGGTACCTGGATCCTCGGCGGACCCATCGTCATTGAACGTGCCCGTGACGCGACGTCGACCTGCGTCTGACATGGCAGCTACATCGGTATGTCCGCAGCGGACAGGGCCACCGCGGGGCGAGCATCATGCCCAAGCAGTCGGCGAGCCGGCGGAGCTGTTCGTTTTGAGTCAGCGGGTGCCGTTCATGAACTGGCGGAGCCAAGACGCTGCCACGCCTCTGCGCCGGCGACGTCCTGCTGCGGGAGCGGCAGCGGCAACGGCCGCGCGACCGAGCGCACGCGACTGCGCGGAGGAGGCATTAAGCCGCCATGCCACGAGTGTGCGCCGCACCGGGCAGGTCTGCCATCGGCCAGTCAAGTGACGGCCTGCGGCATAGGAGCGGACGTCGGTCAGGCTTTCCGCCCGGGAGGGCATGGGCCAAGTGGTTCCAGCGCAAGCACGGCGTGGTCATCGAGCGAGACCTGACCGAGAACGCCAAGACTGACCCCGTCGCCCGAGGCAGCGAGAAGACCGGCTCTGGCCGGCGCAGCCACCGCGCGGGGGGTCGGACACTCCACGAGGTCGAAGCGGGACACTCAGCGCTCCGGGGGCCCTTCCGGACCAGGACGGGTGCGGGAGGATAGCGCCGTCCGGGCGGACCGAGGAGACCTGTATGAGTGCTGCCGACGTACAGCCGTTTCGGCTCGCCGTGCCCGAGGAAGTCCTCGACGACCTCCAGGAGCGCCTGGACCGGACCAGGTTCCCGGGGGCCGTGCGTGGCGGCGGGTGGGACTACGGCACCGACCCCGATTACCTGCGCGATCTGGTCGCCTACTGGCGGGACGGCTACGACTGGCGGGCGGCGGAGGCCGCGCTCAACGCGATCCCGCAGTTCACTGCCAGCGTCGACGGGGTGGACCTGCACTTCGCCCATGTCAGCGGGGTGGGACCGGCGCCGCTCCCGCTGCTGTTCTCGCACGGTTGGCCTGGCTCGTTCTGGGAGGTCCACAAGATCCTGGGCCCGCTGACCGACCCCGGGGCGCATGGCGGGGACCCACGGGACGCGTTCAGCCTGGTCGCCCCGAGCCTGCCCGGCTACGGCTTCTCGCCCGACTCAGGCCGGCGCGGGCTGCACCCCGGGGCGATCGGGGACCTGTTCGCCGGGCTGATGGAGGGCGTGCTGGGCTACCGCAGGTTCGGCGCGCAGGGCGGGGACTGGGGGGCCCACGTCCTCACCCGGTTGGCGCACCGGCACCCCAGCCTGGTCACCGGGCTGCACCTGAACCTGACGAACGCCCGGCCGCACCTTGGCGACGGCGCCCGCCCGCTGAGCCAGGCGGAGTCTGAGTACCTCGACGAGCAGGCCCGCTGGCGGCTCGCCGAGGGGGCGTACGCGGCGATCCAGGGCACCAAGCCGCAGACCCTCGCCTACGCGCTCACCGACTCCCCGGCAGGCCTGCTCGCCTGGATCGTTGAGAAGTTCCGTGCGTGGAGCGACTGCGGCGGCGACGTGGAGCGTGCGTTCTCCCGAGACGAGCTCCTGACCAACGTGATGATCTACTGGGTGACCGGGTCTATCGGGTCCTCGATCCGGCTCTACTACGAGCGGGATCGGGAGGCCTGGGTCCTCGGGCCGGGCGAACGGATCGAGGTGCCGACCGGCTTCGCCCGGTTCCCCGCCGAGATCTGGCGGCCGCCCCGGGAGTGGGTGGAACGCTCCTTCGACCTGCGCCGGTGGACCGAGATGCCGCGCGGTGGGCACTTCGCCGCGCTGGAGGAGCCCGAGCTGCTGGTCGAGGACGTACGCGCGTTCTTCCGCCCGCTGCGGTGAGCGGAGCGCGCGCAGTCAACCAAGGTCCCGAGGCTGAGCAAGCTGGCGCAGCCCGGCGTACGTGGCGGGTCGAACGCGGGACTCATCCAAGCTCCGCGTCCTGCGACTCGGGATCGCGTCCGCATGCAGCGTTCGCACCGCCTCCGGCGCGTGACTCGGTAGCCGGGCCGTGGATTAGAGCGGATCAACCCCGCGCCCACCAACTGCGGTAGCCGGGGTCGAAACCCCCGCGCCAACGACAGCGACGCAAGGCAGGAGCCAACTGCGCCAACAGCGCAGTCGACCGGGCTGACAGGCCCGATTTCACCTCGGGGAACCGCCGTCAGCGGCAGAAGCGGACGTTCGGGAGGGGCACTTACTCGCGGATCACCGCGTTGCGGATCTGCTCGGCAAGCAACGCCTGCTCCTCGTCGGAGACGTCCAACAGCCCCGCCCGTTCCGGCATCAGCGCGCCGAACTGCT
>JANLPD010000592.1:0-4381 GCA_031367045.1 Frankiales bacterium
GAAGCGGTCCGCCGCGAACAGCTGATGGACGAGGTGTGGGACGCGAACTGGTCCGGTTCGACCAAGACCCTTGACGTCCACGTGGCCAACATCCGCCGGAAGCTGGCCGACAGCGGCGACCGCTGGGATCGGATCGCGACACTGCGGGGGTATGGCTACCGCTTCGACGTCGATTGAGGATCGCCGCCCGGCTCGGGTGGTCGCTCGGTGCCCTTGGCGGTTCGCTGCGGTGCGACCGGGAGCAGGAGGGCAACCCTGGCCTGGGGAGATCGACGTCGTACCAGCAAAGAGCCGCCGGCCCTTTCCACGATCCCGGCTACGAGCTGCAACCCGGTGCCCAGCTCAGCGGTGGCGCTGAACCCGACGCCGTGGTCGGCGACCTCGACGACCACCGCCTCCCCGTAGGGCTCAACAGTGACGCTGACGGATCCACCGCCGTGGCGGATCGCATTGTCCAGCAACACATCCAGGCTCTGGCGCAGCGCCGGTCCGGTGAGAGCGACCTCAGCGGTGTCGTCGGTCCGTAGTGTGACGGGCCGTCCGGCGGTGGTCCATCGTCGCACCGCTTCAGCGGCAATCTGGTGCGGATTGCACGATCCCCTGCCGGTCAGCCCGCGCAACGACAGCAGGTCCGAGATCGTCGTCTCCAGGTGCCGTGCCCGTTCCAGCGCCGCCGGCACATCAGGAGGGTCTTTCGCCAGGAACAGCAAGACACCAGACAGCGGCGTACGCAGCTGGTGGGAGGCATCGCGTACGAACTCGCGTTCCTGCCGTAGGAGCGCATCGATCTGCAGAGCACTTTTTCGCAATGCCTGACCGGCGGCATCCGCCTCCGGAAGGCCCCAATGAGGGAGCTGCATGTCGTAGCGACCGTCACCGAGGCTGCGCGCGGCCGCGGTGATCTGCTCGAATGGCTCCGAGATGCGACGGGCGGCCCTCCTGGCCAGCAACACCGCAACCACGACGACGATGAACGCCAACGCCGCGAGCGATCCCCAGGCCCGGTACACACGTGCCCGAAGCAACGACAGGGGTACGGCGGCCCGCACGCTTCCCGCCACGGTCGTGTCGGACAGGACCGGCAGGACGACGCTGAGCTCACCGTTGTCGTGGCCGTCATGCTCGCGACCATCTCCAACCAGTGCGGCCAACTGCGAACGGGCAGGTCCCCGGCCGACGACCAACTTGCCGTGCGCGTCGTACACACCGATGTTGGTGTCCCCCGCACCGAGAGGGACACGGACGAGGCTGCCGGCCTCCAAGGTGTTGTCGGGCACGCTTGCGACACCGCGCGTGGCGTCCCGCTGGAGCCCGGCTAGCGCCTGACTGTTGATCAGCCGGTCGAGCACGACCGCGAGTGGAATCCCGAACAGCAGCAGGGACGCGGCCGCGACCAGGGCGATCGCGTCGCGGACGCGTGTTCGCAGCGTTCGAGTACCTGGTCGACCGAGGCCTCTTGCCATGCGCGGGACTGTAGGCCGTTCCAGGTCAACAACCGTTTACCTCCCCTTGGCTCAGCCCTGGCCCGGGTTTCCCTAACGTCGCGCAGATGAACAGAGCGAACCTTGTTGTAGCAGTGCTGCTCGCCGCCGGCTGTAGTAGCGCAGGTGGCACCGCCGGCCTCGGTGGCAGCACGCCGGCAGGGCAGCCGAGCTCGCCCCGACCGGCCACCTCCTCGCCGGCCACCCCCGCCGGGGGCGGGAGGGCGACGGCAGTGGCGATCGAGAAGAACCCGCCGGGCGACATCCCCGACAACGTTGCCTTCGTGCCCTATCGCAATGCCGCCGGCCGATACACCTTTACGCATCCGGAGGGCTGGTCGGAGGCCACCAAGGGGAGTGCGGTGGCTTTCACCGAAAAGCTCAACGGGGTCGAGGTGATGACCGGCTCGGCGACGACGGCCCCCACCGTCGACGGCGTCAAGCAGCGGGACGTCCCCGCGTTGGCCCGTAGCCACGCCGCCTTCGAGCTGCGGGGCGTCACCGCCGTCACCGTCCCGGCCGGGGCGGGTGTGCGGATCGTGTACCGCCGCAACTCGACCCCGGACGCAGTGACCGGAAGGCAGTACCGCGATGAGGTCGACCGCTACGAGCTCGTCTCCGCGGGACGGGAAATCGTCATCGAGCTGTTCGGCCCGGTCGGGTCGGACAACGTCGATGCCTACCGCACGATGGTGCAGAGCCTGCGGCTCTTGTGAAGCCGCTGGAAGCCCGTGGCCTGCACCGATTCTACCGCCGTGGCGGCAACGAAGTGGGAGCCCTGCTCGACGTCTCGCTCGCCTGCGAGGCCGGCGAGACTGTCGCCGTCACCGGCCCGTCCGGCTCCGGCAAGTCCACCCTGCTCGGGCTCCTCGCCGGCCTGGACAACCCGGACGGCGGTGCGGTCCACGTTGCCGGCCAACGGATGAGCCACCAGAGCCCGGCGGTAGCAGCCCGGCTGCGCGCCCGGCACGTGGGGGTGCTGACGCAGAGCAGCGGGCTGCTCGGGCACCTCACCGTGCTCGAGAACGTCCGGTTCGCCGCCTCGCTGCGCGCCGGGTCCGGGCCGTCACCCGAGGAGCTCGTCGAAGGCTTGGGGCTGCGCGCGGTACGACGCTGCACCCCCCGAACCTTGTCCGGCGGGGAGACCGCCCGCGCCGGGCTTGCAGTAGCCCTGGCAGGGGCACCGGCGGTCCTGCTGGCCGATGAACCAACGGCCGAAGTGAGCAGCGACGAGGAGAGCACCATCCTGGATCTGCTGCGACAGTGGCGCCCGCGCGACGGCGCGACGGTCATCGTCACCCACGCCGCCCCTGTTGCTGCCCATGCCGATCGGATCGTGCACCTGGTGGACGGACGAGTCGCATGATCTTGAGCGCTAGCGGCCTGAAGGTCGCCTTCACCGGTCGCGTCGTGTTCGAGGGCTTTTCCATCGACCTCGAGCAAGGCGACCAGTGCGCCCTGACCGGCCGTTCCGGCTCGGGCAAGACCACCTTGCTCCTGGTCCTGGCCGGGCTGCTCCAGCCCAGCGCCGGTCGGGTCGAGCTGCGCCTGCGCCGCGACGACGTCGTCTACGTCCCTCAAGCGCCCTCCCTGGTCCCCGAGCTCACCGCGGTGCAGAACGCCTCCCTCGGCCTGCGCGTGCGCGGTGTTGCGCCCGGCGCCGCGCAGGAGCGCGGCCGCAACCAGCTACGGGCCCTGGGACTAGAAGACGCCGACGACGCTCTGCCGTCCGAGCTGTCCGGTGGCATGCAGCAACGGGTCGCGCTCGCCCGAGCCCTCGCCGTCGAACCCCTTCTGCTGCTGGCAGACGAACCCACCGGCGCCCTCGACCAGGCGACAGGGAGACACATCGTCGACGTCCTGCGAGAACACGCCGCACGCACCTCTGCGACCGTCGTCGTCGCCACCCACGACCTGCTGGTGGCCTCCTGCTTCGACCGTCAGCTCGTGATCGACAAGGAACTCGTGCGATGACCCTCCGCTACGTCCTGCAGTCCCTGCGCCGCCGACCGTCCGAGACGTTCGCGGCAGCCGTCGCGGTGGCCCTGACAGTGGCGTTCCTGGCGTCGTTGGGGTCCTTCGTCGCCCAGACCGGATCGCGGCTGACCATCCGAGCTGCGGGTCGGGTGCCGGTGGACTGGCAGGTCCAGGTCACCCCCGGCAGTGACCCGGCCATCGCTTTAAAAGCACTGCAGGGCGTCGACGGACTTCTCGGTGCCCGCGCTGTCGACTACGCCAAAGTGCCGGGTTTGCAGTCGACGTCCGCAGCCGGGACGCGCACCACCGGCGCCGCGTACGTCGTGTCACTTCCGGCCGACTACGCCACTTTCGCGCCTAGTGAGATCCGCAGCCTGGTCGGTACACCCGACGGGGTCAGGCTGCAGCAACAGACCGCGTCCAGCCTCGCGGCGTCGCCGGGGGCAATGGTGACCGTGCTGGGCTCCGGACGCACCGTGCGGGTCGGCGGGGTCGTGGACCTGCCGAACGCTGACTCGTTCTTCCAGGTGGTTGGCGCGCCGGCCGGTTCCGGGGCGAGCGCCCCACCCGACAACGTCCTGCTGGTACCACCGGCCCTGTTCTCGTCTCTGGTACCGGGCGCCACCGTGGTGCACCAGCTGCACGTCCGGCTGGACCACCAGTCGCTACCCAGCGACCCGGCGAAGGCTGCCGACGAGGTCACCCAACGCGCCAACCACTACGTGGCCGCCGTCGCCGGCGGCGCCCTGGTCGGCAACGACCTTGGAGTGTCTTTGTCAGCTGCCCGTGAGGACGCCCTGTACGCCCGCCTGCTCGTGCTGCTGCTGGGCGTTCCCGGGCTGGTGCTGTCCGCGGTGGTCACCGCGCTGGTGATCTCGCTGCGCAACGACCGGCAACGCCGGGACCTCGCCCTGCTACGGCTG
>JANLPD010000608.1:0-3556 GCA_031367045.1 Frankiales bacterium
TGCCGCTCTCGTCGGGTCAGCACCCGCCGGTGCTGCGACTCCGACGGTCACCCTTACCGCAGCGGGACCGACACCGGCTTCGGTGACCATCTCGGTGGGAGACACGGTCACTTTCACCAACGCGGACCAGCTCGCGCACGATGTGACGATTTCGACGTCCTGGACCTACGCCAAGACACTGGCGAGTGGGCAGTCCGACACGACGCCTGCGTTCACGCAGCCAGGGACCTACACGTATAGCGACCAGGGACTGCTGCTGGCGATGGGCACCGTCGTCGTGCAGGCGTCGACGCCCTCCCCGTCCCCCTCCGCCACGAGCGCCCCCTCGCCCGGAGCTTCGAGCAGAGCCTCGAGCAGGGCCTCGAGCGGCAGCAAAGCATCGAACGGCCAGCCGAAGTTCGGCAGTGCGCCGGCGACCAGCGCCGGAGCAAGTCCGACCGGGGCCCCGGCGACGCCGTCCGGCCTGTCCCCGTTCCGCGGTGGCTTCCTGCCTGCGGGAAGCTTGCCCGCCGGCCCACCGGTTCTTGGCCCGCAGCTCGCACCGCCGCTCGCCGGCGAGAGCCCGGGCCTTCCCGAGCTGAGCGAGAGCGCGGTGGCGAATGCGACGGCCGGCAAGGGGTCGGTCAACAACCGGAACCCGCAGCAGGCTTACGGCCTGCCCGTCGCACTGGCCGTCGTCGGCATCGGCGGTGCCGCATCGCTGCTGGTCCGTGTGCTGCTGGGCCGTCCGGGGTCCGGGAGGCGTCGCGCCGAGGCGCGGCCGGTCGTCACCCTGCACTGAGCTGGTCAGCACCACCCGCCGCCGGCCTGCCCACAAGGGGCCGGGCAGTCATCCGGCGTACGCCGGGCGGCGTCTTCGCCCGCCCTGACGGCGCGCTGCTAGCCTCTCCGACGTTTGCTGACGCGAACACCCTCCTGCCACGGATCGTCCGTGGCCGCTGAGTCCACAGGAGGAGGTGGGTTACTTGCGTCACTACGAGCTCATGGTCATCCTCGACCCTGACCTGGAGGAGCGGACCATCGCTCCTTCTCTCGACACGTTTCTCAACGTCGTCCGCAACGGTGGCGGCACTGTCGAGAAGGTCGACATCTGGGGGCGGCGACGCCTTTCGTTCGAGATCTCCAAGAAGGCCGAGGGCATCTACGCCGTCGTCGACCTCCAGGCCGAGCCGGCTGTCATGAAGGAGCTGGACCGTCAGCTCAACCTCAACGAGGCGATCCTGCGCACCAAGGTCCTTCGACCGGACCTGCGCTAGCCCCGAAGAGCCAGCTGCACCAGCCCGCGAGTCACCAGCCCGAGAACCACCAGCCCGTCCCTTCCCCGAACGGAGTGCGCCACCGAGCGCGCACGCACACCACACACAGATCCCGCGAGAGCGGGAAGGGCCCGAGGAGAGCACCTATGGCAGGCGAGACCGTCATCACCGTCGTTGGCAACCTGACGAACGACCCCGAGCTGCGCTTCACCCCGTCGGGTGCTGCTGTCGCGAGCTTCACCGTCGCGAGCACCCCCCGCACGTTGGACAAGAACACCAACGAGTGGAAGGACGGCGAGGCGTTGTTCCTGCGCTGCAGTATCTGGCGGCAGGCCGCGGAGAACGTGGCCGAGTCCCTGCAGCGCGGAGCCCGGGTCATCGTCTCGGGCCGTCTCAAGCAGCGCTCCTTCGAGACGAAGGAGGGCGAGAAGCGCACGGTGATCGAGCTCGACGTCGACGAGGTCGGTCCGTCCCTGAAGTACGCCACCGCGAAGGTCAACAAGACCCAGCGGGCCAGTGGCGGCGGCGGGGGCTACGGCGGCGCTGGCGGTGGCGGTGGCCAGCAGGGTGGCGGATCTGGGTACGGCAGCGGTTCTTCAGCTGGTTCTTCGTCCGGTGCCGCCAGCGACGACCCGTGGGCCAGTGCGCCCGCGGGTGGTGGCGGCGGCCTCGCCGACGAGCCTCCCTTCTAACGACTTCCCACCAGACAGGAACCGACCGACATGGCCAAGCCACCTCCCCGCAAGCTGAAGAAGAAGGTCTGCCAGTTCTGCAAGGACAAGGTGACCTACGTCGACTACAAGGACACGGGTCTTCTTCGCAAGTACATTTCCGATCGCGGCAAGATCCGCGCGCGTCGGGTCAGCGGCAACTGCTCGCAGCACCAGCGCGACGTCGCCGTGGCCGTCAAGAACAGCCGCGAAATGGCGCTGCTGCCCTACACCTCCCTGGCGCGCTGACATGAAACTGATCCTCAACAGCGAGGTCACCGGCCTGGGCGCTCCCGGCGACGTGGTCGAGGTCAAGGACGGCTACGGGCGCAACTACCTCGTCCCGCAAGGCTTCGCCCAAAAGTGGAACAAGGGTGCCGACAAGCAGATCGCGTCCATCCGTCGGGCCCGCGAGGTCCGCGAGGTCCGCGATCTCGGGTCGGCCAACGAGATCAAGGCGCAGCTCGCCAGCCTCTCGGTGACCCTGCCGGCCAAGTCCGGAGGTGGCGGTCGTCTGTTCGGCTCGATCACCCCGGCCGACGTGGTCGCCGCGGTGACCGCTGCCGGGGGGCCCAAGCTGGACAAGCGACTGCTCCACATCGCGACGCCGATCAAGTCCACGGGCAGCCACACGGTGACCGTGAAGATCCACGCTGAGGTTGAGGCCTCGCTCAAGGTCGAGGTCGTGGCCGCGAGCTAGCACCGACCAGCCGGTACGACGGCCCGGTCACCCTTCGTGGGTGCTGGGCCGTCGTGCTGCCCGGCTCGAGGCGGGTCCGCCCACGCAGGGTTGTCCACAGGGGCGCGTCGCAGCGCCGTCCTGTCGTCGCCGCGTGGTGTGCTGCCTGCATGGACGAGGGGGTCGGGGCGCGCGTCGCGGTGGCCGTCCTGCAGGGACGCCACAGCCCGGCTCGAGTGGTCCTGCGCCAGGTGCTCGCTGACCTGCCGACCTCTGTCGCCCGCCGCCTCGACGAGGACGAGGTCGCCTCCGTCGTCCAGGCGCTGCTTTCCCTCGGCTGGCGCCCGGCCCAGCTCGGAGCCCGCATCGGGGTGCTGCCCGCAAGCGACGACCCGGTCCCCCAGGTGCTGGGCTTCCTGCGCGCACTGACCGGTGAAGAGTCCCCCGAGATCCGCGTGTCGCGCGAGCGGGCCGAGCGCGCCACGGCCACCGGCCTGGAGCGCGCCGGCGCGCCGCAACCAGCCTCCGCGGCCGCTCGTGATCGCTGGATCAGCCAGGTCCGACAAGGCCTGACAGGGACACCGCGCCGCCGGGCCGACCCGATCCCGCGGACCCGACCCGCCTGCGCGGTGTGCCAACAGGACGGGAGCTTCTTCGTGACGCACGAGGTCCACCTGTGCCGTCGTTGCGTGGCCGTCCTGCAGACCGGTCAGGCGCGGCTGGAAGCTGCCGGCTGAGCTGACCCCGACGACGGTCCCTTGGTCCGGGGTGGGGCGACACCCCCGGTTGGCCGGCCCGGATCCCGTCCCCGTGGAGGATGGAGGTCAGATCGACGCGGTTTCAGGTGTGCGGGAGATGGACGCCAGATGTTCTGGCTCGCACCACTGCTGGCGCGTTCGGGAAGTGAATGC
>JANLPD010000636.1:0-1713 GCA_031367045.1 Frankiales bacterium
GTATGCCAAGGACCCCGACGGCCTGGAGTTCGAGGTGGTCTGGCTCATCCCGGCACACCTGCTCGAGGGCAAGGACCTGGGCGAGGATCCCCGGCCCAAGCCGCTGGACCTGGCTGGCGAGAAAGCACGATACGGCGCGCAGACGCGCGGCGGGCTCGGCATCTCCATCCCGCTCGGCGTCACCGTCTGACGGCGTCACGGTCTGACGACGGCACGGTTCTGACGACAGCACGGTACTGACGACAGCACGGTAGGCTGGCACTCGACATCGGGGAGTGCCAGACCGGCCATTGGTGCGCGGACAGGAGGGAGTGCGGGAGTGCTTGACGACCGCAAGCTCGAGGTCCTGCGCGCCATCGTCGAGGACTTCGTGTCGACCAACGAGCCGGTCGGCAGCAAGTCCCTGGCCGAGCGGCACGGGCTCGGCGTCAGCCCGGCCACGGTGCGCAACGACATGGCTGCGCTGGAGGACGAGGGCTTCATCACCCACCCCCACACCAGCGCCGGGCGGATCCCCACGGACAAGGGCTACCGCCTGTTCGTGGACCGGCTCTCGACGGTCAAGGCCCTGTCCAGCGCAGAGCGGCGGGCGATCCAGAGCTTCCTGGAGGGTGCGGTGGACCTCGACGACGTCGTCCACCGCAGTGTCCGGCTGCTCTCCCAGCTCACCCAGCAGGTCGCGGTCGTCCAGTACCCCAGCCTCAGCCGCAGCGAGGTCCGCCACCTCGAGATCGTCCACCTCGCGACAAACCGCCTGCTGCTCGTCCTGATCACCGACACGGGGCGGGTCGAGCAGCGCGTCCTCGAGCTCGCGTCGGCGGTGTCGGAGGACGAGGTCAGCCAACTGCGCCAAGTGTTCGGGCCGCGGCTGCACGGCGTGCGGCTCATCGACGCAGCGAAGGCTCTCCAGGACCTGCCTGATGCCGCACCGCACACGCTGCGTCCGGTCCTTACCAGCGTGTTGTCCGTCGTCTTGTCGACGCTGGTCGAGAAACCTGAGGAGCGCATCGCGATCGGGGGGACCGCCAACCTGACCCGCCATGCACTGGACTTCCCACAGACCCTGCGCCCGGTGCTCGAGGCGTTGGAGGAGCAGGTCGTCCTGCTCAAGCTGATCGGGGAGATCAACGATCCGACCACCGTGCACGTCAAGATCGGCGAGGAGAACAGCGTGGAGGGACTGCGGTCCACCTCTGTGGTGACCGCGGGCTACGGCCCGTCCGAGCACACCTACGCCGGCCTGGGCGTCGTGGGCCCGACCCGGATGGACTACGCGACCAGCATCAGCAGCGTGCGAGCGGTGGCGCGCTATGTGGGCGACCTGCTGGCCGGGGCCTGACGCGGTGGCGACGGACTACTACGCCCTGCTCGGCGTGCGCAGCGACGCAACGGACGACCAGATCAAGAAGGCCTACCGCAAGCTCGCCCGCGAGCTGCACCCCGATGTCAACGCGGACCCGGTGGCGCAGGAGCGGTTCAAGCAGGTGACCTCGGTCTATGAGGTCCTGTCCGACCCCCAGAAGCGCCAGGTCGTCGACCTCGGCGGCGACCCGCTCCAGTCCGGCCCCGGCAGCGCCGGGGATCCGTTCGCGCAGGGCTTTGGCGGCATCGGCGACATCATGGACGCGTTCTTCGGCGGTGGGCAGACGCGCGGCCCGCGCAGCCGCAGCCGCCAGGGCGCCGACGCCCTGATCCGGATCGACTGCGAGCTCT
>JANLPD010000637.1:0-1552 GCA_031367045.1 Frankiales bacterium
GCGATCGCCCGAATCGTATGACCCGCCACGAGAGGTTCCCGACGCCGTGACCACACCCGACCCCGACAACCTCACCGTGACCTTCGGGGGCACGTCCACCGACCAGCACATCGTTCGCTACCGCTTCGGCCTGGCAGCCCCGGACTTCTTCGTCCTCAGTCTCGGACTGTTCCTCCTCGTCTGCCTCGGGTTGGTGGTTCTCACCGCCTTCATCGACAGCTTGTGACCCGCATCAGCCAGTCCAGGACCCACCACCTCACAAGGAGCCCCGTCATGAACCCGCTCATCGCCCTGCATGTCGCGCTGCTGACCCTGACCGACCGCACCCGCACCGGCTTGGTGACCCGTCACCGGCAGATGCTCGAGGGAGACCGGGAGGCCGGGCTGACGACGTTGGAGATCACCATCATCGGCCTGGGCTTGTTCCTGATCGCCGGCATCGCCGTCGTCGTCCTGACCAACGCCACGCAGAGCCGCCTGGACAAGATCAAGTAGCAGGACCAAGCAGCAGCCTCGTGGCGACTCCTGCACGGCCGACCAGTCCAGTGACCTCACGTCACCGGGCCTGGCCGGCGTGCCCCCGGTCACCCCGCAGGGATGACGGCTACGCCACCCTCGAGCTGACCGTGCTGTTCCCGGTCGTGCTGCTCATCCTGTTCGGCGTCATCCAGGGAGCGCTCTACTTCCACGGGCGCAACGTGGCCCTGGCCGCCGCCGAGCAGGGCGTACGCGCGGCCCGCGCCGACGGGCAGACCAACCGGGCCGGCACCGCCGCCGGCCGTGCCCGTCAGTTCCTCGCCGACACCGGCGAGCTGGACAACCTCACCGCGCTCAGCATCACGCCCGACGTCGACGCCGACACCGTCCGCGTGACCGTCACCGCCCGCACCGTCAGCCTGCTGCCCGGCATCCCCGGACCCAAGATCAGCCAGACCGCCGCCGGCAACATCGAGCGGTTCACCAACGACGGAAACCGTTGAAGCGCCCCGAGCGGGACGACCGCGGCTCCACAACGTTGGAGCTGGTCGTCTGGGCACCCGGGCTGCTCCTGATCATCGGACTGCTGATCGTCGCCGGCCGCGTCAACAACGCCAACGCCGCCGTCGAGCAGGCCGCCACCGACGCGGCCCGGACCGCCAGCAGCGCCCGGACCGCCGCCGGAGCCCGCGACATGGCCCAGGCCAGCGCCGAGAAGACCCTGGCGGCCCAGGGGCTGCAGTGCACCACCACCACGGTCGTCGTCGACACCTCCGGCTTCGCCACCCGACCCGGTCAGGTCGCGACCGTCACGGCCACGGTCACCTGCCCCGTGCGCCTGTCAGACCTGGCCGTCCCCGGACTGCCCGGCACCCGGACGGTCAGCCACAGCGCCACCTCGAGCATCGACACGTTCCGGGAACGCTCATGAGCGCACCAGCCGGCCGTTGCGGTCGACAACTGGGCCGGGCACACGGCGAGGTCGGGTCGGTCTCGCTGCTGCTCGTCGTTGCCGTCTTCGGCCTGCTAATCGCGGTCGGGCTCGTCGTCGACGGTGGCCAGAAACTGCGGTCCA
>JANLPD010000656.1:0-3169 GCA_031367045.1 Frankiales bacterium
ACAGCCGGTGCGGGGCTGTGGCGTGCCAATCAGGGCTGGCGGTCCGAGCGCTACCGGGCTCGACCGGGGCTCTGATGTGCGGGACTAGTGGTTGATGCGGGCCTTGATGGCGTGGATCGTGACCCTGTCGCCGGCGATCGCGCCCGCGTCGCCCACCGCAGTGTCGAGCTGGAGCTGCTTCTTCCAGACCGTCAGCCGGTCGGTATCGACCGAGTCCTGTCCGCGGTAACGCAGTTGCAGGTCCAGGGTCGCCGTGGAGACGTCGATGGCGGCCTGGCGAGCGGCCACGCTGCTCTTTGCCCGGACCGTGTTCCCGAGCGCCTTGAGGGCGTCATTCATCTGCTTCTTGAGCAGGCTGGGCACCTGGTGGTGGTCCTTGTACACCTCCCAGGCGTCGTTCATCCTGTCCGTGGTCCTGGCGGCGCGGACCCAGTTCCCCTTGGCCGCGTCCCCGAAGTCGCGGTACGCACCGCGGATCAGAGCCGACAGCTCGGCGGGGACGGGCCCCGCCGCGCTGTCTGTCGGCACCGCGAGGGCCACGAAGTACAGCTCGTTGGCCGACTTGACCTCCGCGCGGAACTCACCGTAGCGGGGGGCGAAGATCTTCTCCTCGACCGTACCGTCGAGCAGCACGGACCGGACACGGATCGCTCCCTTGACCGCACCGCTCGGACCCGGGACGGTGAGGTTGTCGGCCTCGACAGTGGCCTCTTCGAAGACCAAGGGTGCGGCGTTCTCCGGCCGGAAGACATCACCCACCTTGGGCTTGGCCGGCATGATCATCCCGGGCGGTCCGTCCTTGCCCGCCAGCCAGGTGCCGGCGTGGTCCTTGATGACACCGTTGTCGTAGTTCGCCACGTCCTCGCCGAAGTACCACACTGCGCCCTTGTCGTCCTGCGCATAGAAATCGGACGCGACCTCGACCAGGCGTCCGTTGTGATAGGCCACGAAGCTCGTGACGCGCGTCATGATGTTCTTGCCATTCCAAGCGATGGTCCTGGTCTGGTCGAGCTGGGTGGCCTCGAACCGCAGCTTGGTGTCGGGCTCTGTGCCGAGCGCGACGGTCTGGCTGATCTTCGATGGGCCCTTCGGGAACAGCGGGTTGGTGATGTTGAGGGGGTTGGAGAACGTGGGAGTGTAGAGGTCGACTCGGCCGTTGGTCGGCTTCGCGGCAGCGGGGGTGGCGCCCGCGGTCGCCACGCCGCTCAGCGCGCCGACCATCAGCGTGCTGGCGATTCCTGTGGCGAGGGCGGTCGTGCGGCGCGTCCGCGGGCCTCGACCGGGCCGGGATCGCCCACCAGCATTCTGACTCCACTCGGTGGAGGGCTTCGCGCCATCGGCCCTGTGAATCCTCATGGTTTTCATCTCGGGCTCCTTTGTTGGAACTTGGGCCACTCGATGCGGTCCCATGCCGCAGGATCTCCGTGGCCGACTGAACGCACCCTGAATCACGCCGAGCCCCTCGCGTTGCCGTTCCGCCCGGCAAGGGAGGACTGGGGAAATGCGAACGGCATCGTGACAGTCAACGTGGGGTGGATCCGCGGCTGTACGACGTCGAGCGTTGGGCCGGGCTCCGGCATGCCGGTTCTGTCGTGGCCGCCGAGCTGCTGGCCGATCTCGAACCGGTCGGGCGGGGGCTGGCGGCGGGATCACCTGGGGCAGCGATGCCGCGCAGGAGGTCGAGGAGGCGCACGCGAAGGCCGGTCCGGTCATGCGCCAGCTGGGTCGGCGCTGGTCCGGCTCTCGGCTAGGTCCGTCCCTCTGACTCCTGCGCCTCGGTCAGCAGGTCGAGCTGCTGGTCGACGGTGCCGTCGGTGCGGGCGTGCATCCAGGTGGCCCGGATGACCCGGTACCCGTGGGCCTCGTAGGCCGCACACACGGCGAGGTCGTCGTCGACGACCACGGCGACGACGCGCCCCGCTGCCAACTCGTCGAGCAGCTGCGGCTTGGCCAACCGGGCCGGCCGGTGGTCGCGGTTGCTGCGCATGGACAGCTGCCCTTCCGGGAGCTCGTGCCGGCGAAACCATCGCAACGTGTCCCGCCGGCAACGTTCGGGCCGGCCGGTGACGTAGACGACCTCGCAGTCCCGCGCGCTCTGCTGCGCGAGCAGCACGCCCTGCGCGAGCGCGGGATCTTCCGGCGCCGCCGCAAAGAATCCGTCCCAGTCCTTCGGCCGACTGTCCAGGAAGGTCAGCCGGTGCCGCACGTCGGCGAGGACACCATCGACGTCGAACACCGCCAGAGGTCGCTTGTCCACACCCAGACCGTACGACGGGCCCTTGCTCTTACAGCGCGACCGGCGGGGTCTTGCCCTTTTGGCCGGGAAGCGGCTCGCCGGATGCCCGGAAACTCATAACGGCGAACGCAACCTGGACGATCGTCGCCAGCAGCGCCAGGAACAGGCCGATGCGGGGTCCCGCGTTCACGAGGCCGCCGTAGGACGGCAGCGAGGCCCAACGGATGAGGATCAGCAGCACCGAGGCGCCACTGAGCGCCAGCGTGAGGACGGCGGGCCCAATGGGCATTGCCAGCTCTTTGAGCTGTCCCATCGAGCGGGCCGCGACGTAACCTGCAGCCGCGAGACTCAGCAGGATTGCCAGGATGGAAAGAAATCCCGCGCCCCATCCGCTGACGCTAGCCGAGAAGCCACCCGAGCTCACCCCGTACCACGGCAAGAGGCTCGCCACGAGAACGACGACACCCGCTCCGACAATGATGCGGTCGTTCCCCTTGATTTGCTTTACGTCAAAGTCGGCCATGTGAGCCCCCACCCCTTCGGTGGGCTAACCGTAGACCCGAACTGGCACGTATGGGAAGACTTCGGCAGGGAAACGACGGCCCTGGGGTCGTCGAGCATCCCCAGGGGGTGGGTGTTCCTGCCTCCTCAACAGATCGCGAACGGCAGCGGGCGCCCGCTGGCACCGCGCCACCCGCGCGGAACAGCGGTACCTGCGAGCGATGTCCTCCGACGGTGACGCCGGCAGCTCCTCCGGCGAGGTCGCCACCCGACTCGGCAGGGGGACGAACGGCCTCGGCCCCGCCCGCGCCAAGTTGATCTCCCCAGGCCTCATCTACGCACCCGAGCACGGCATCGTTGCCTTCACCGTCCCCTGCATGGCGGACTTCACCCAACGCCAACCCGAGCCGCAAGCGCAACCACAACCCCCGG
>JANLPD010000668.1:0-8279 GCA_031367045.1 Frankiales bacterium
CTCGCTGTGCCGCTGGGCGGAATGACACGGCACCCCCCACGACCCCGTCAGCGCGAGACTGTGGGCCTCACATGCCCGAGGAGAGGTCAGGACAGATGACAAGCACGGCAGCAGGCCCGGTGCTGGTGGACCAGGAACGCCTCGCCCGGTGGATCGACGCCCACGACGCCATCATCGACGAGCTGCACGACGACCTCGTCCGCCGTGCGATCGTGCACCTGAGCGCCCTGCGCGAGGACCTGCTGCTCGTGTCGGCCGAGTCCGGCGCCAGGCTCCAGGTCGTGAACGGGGGATAGCCGCCTGCCCCGCACCGACCCCTGAACACCGACCCCTGCCAGCGGCGGGTGATCCTAAGAATTTCCGCTACCTGGACGGACCAGCAGGGTCGTCCTCGGGCGGGGTCGCGTCCTTAGGTTCGTCGAAGGATCGCGGAAGCCGGCGCAGGCGAGCGTTCATGTTGCGGACCAGCAGGACCGTGGCGATGATCATGAGGATGACGACGAGCAGGCCGATCGGACCGGCCGAGAGCTTCGAGTCGGCGGCGAGCACGGTCACGAGGTCCTCCACGGGTCGTCCCCGGCGGCGCCGGCGGTGCGGGTCAGCGTCCCACCCCACCTTGACCGCCCGCAGCGGCGGGACCCTACGACCGGGCTGCCTCGGCCTCTCGGACCCCGGCGAACAGGTCGTCCTCCGGCTGCTCGGCATCGACGAGGGACCGGGCCAGCTGGAAGTCCTCGGTCGGCCACGTCTGCTGCTGCAGGTCGATCGGACAAGTGAACCAGCGGCCGGTGGGATCGACCTGCGTCGCGTGGGCGATCAGCGCCTGGTCGCGGGTCGGGAAGTACTCCGCGCACGGGACGGCGGTCGTCAGCCGGTCGGCGTCCTCGGGCTTGTCCTCCCAGCGGGTCAGCCACTCGCCGTAGGGGGACTCGATGCCGCGCGAGGTCATCGCCTCGTGCAACGCTACGAGGCGGCGCTTGTGGAAGGTGAGGTTGTAGTACAGCTTCAGCGGCTGCCATGGCTCCCCTGCTTCGACGAAGCGGTCCGGGTCGCCCGCGGCCTCGAACGCCGCGACAGACAGCTCGTGGCAGCGGATGTGGTCGGGGTGCGGGTAACCGCCCGTCTCGTCGTACGTGGTCATCACGTGGGGGCGCTCACGGCGCACGACCTCGACGAGCGCACGGGTCTGCTCCTGCAGGTCGCCGAGCGCGAAACAGCCCGCGGGCAGCGGCGGCAACGGGTCGCCCTCTGGTAGTCCGCTGTCGACCCAGCCCATGAAGATCTGGCGGACACCCAGGATCTCGCGGGCCTTGTCCATCTCCAGGGCGCGGATCGCCGTGATGTTGTCGGCCACCTCCGGCCGGTCCATGGCCGGGTTCAGGACCGAGCCCCTGGAGCCGTCGGTGAGGGTGACGACGAGCACGTCCACGCCCTCGCGGGAGTACCGCGCCATCGTGGCTGCGCCCTTGCTCGACTCGTCGTCGGGGTGCGCGTGCACGCACATCAGCCGTAGCTGGTCCACCGGTGTTCCTCCCTTGTCCTGCCCGAGAGACGATCGTCTCGCTCAACCCCGCACAACACCGCCACCGGCCGAAGGAGTCCCGTGACCAGCCCCAGCGCCCGCAGCCGACCGGCGGGCAGGTACGACCCCGTCCGCTCGCCGAGCGTCCGGTGGGCGATCGTCTTCGGGCTGCTCTTCGGGGTCGTGGTCACGCTGGCGGCGATCAAGGTCTACAAACAGTACGGCGGCCTCGAGGTGTCCTTCCAGGTGCGCGGCTACGAGGCCACCTCGGACAAGAGCGTGCGGATCCGATTCACGGTGAAGAGCAAGGACGGCAAGGCCGTCGCGTGCCTGGTCCGGGCGAGGGACAAGACGGGAGTCGAGACCGGCAGCGCCCTCGTGCCGGTCGCAGCGCGCACCGACGGGGGGCGCACTACTCAGGTCACCTACGAGCTCGCCACGCAGGCGCGGGCGGTCACCGGGGAAGTGCTGACCTGTCGCCGTCCCGCCCCTGCCCGCTGACACCGCCCGTAGCATCGGGTGACGCGGACCACCCGGGTCCGGCCCCTCTGGAGGATGCACGTGAGCACCGATACTGGTCCGGCGACGGGTCACGCCACCACCTGGCTCAGCCAGGAGGCGCACGACCGGCTGCAGGCCCAGCTCGCCGAGATGTCGGGCGCCAGGCGTACCGAGATCGTCGGCAAGATCGAGACCGCCCGCGAGGAGGGCGACCTCAAGGAGAACGGCGGCTACCACGCCGCCAAAGAGGAGCAGGGCAAGCTCGAGTCCCGGATCCGCCAGCTGACCCTGCTGCTGCGCGACGTCCGGGTGGGCGGGCGGCCCAGCGGCGAGACCGTCGAGCAGGGGTGCGTCGTCACCCTCGACTACGGCGACGGCTCCCCGGAACGCTTCTTGTTCGCCAACCGGGAGAACGCCACGGACGAGGGCGGCAGGATCGGCGACCTCGACGTCTACTCCCCCGAGTCGCCCCTCGGTCAGGCCATCGCCGGGCACCGGGCAGGTGACGAGGTGGTCTTCGGGCCCCGCTCGATCAGGGTCACCATCGTCGACGTCACTCCATACCACGAGTAGGAGACCAGCCATGGGCACCCGCGACGACTCGTTCCCGGTTGAAGCCGTCGACCACGTGCACTTCGTGGTCGGCAACGCACGCCAGGGCGCCCACTTCTACTCGACGGCCTTCGGGATGCGCGTGACGGCCTATCGCGGCCCGGAGACCGGCACGAGGGACACCGCGTCGTACGTCCTGGAGTCGGGGTCCGCCCGCTTCGTGCTGACCGGCGAGGTCCACAGCGGCACCGACGCCGGGCGTCACGTGGCGGCGCACGGAGACGGGGTCATCGACATCGCCCTGCGCGTGCCCGACGCCGAGCACGCCTATGAAACGGCGATCGCCCGAGGCGCCGTGGGCACCAGCGAGCCGACGGTCCACGAGGACGAGCACGGCAAGGTCGTGCTCGCCCAGATCCAGACGTACGGCGAGACCAGGCACTCGCTCGTGCAGCGGTCCGACTACAGCGGTCCGTTTCTTCCGACCTTCGTGGCGCGCGACCCGCTGGTGGCGCCGCCGGACAAGCGCTTGTTCCAGGCGATCGACCACGTCGTCGGCAACGTCGCGCTCGGGCAGATGGACGAGTGGGTCACCTTCTACAACCGGGTGATGGGCTTTACCAACATGAAGGAGTTCGTCGGCGGCGACATCGCGACGGAGTACTCCGCGCTCATGTCGAAGGTTGTCGCGGACGGCACGCGAAAGGTCAAGTTCCCGCTCAACGAGCCGGCCGTGGGAAAACGCAAGTCGCAGATCGATGAGTACCTCGAGTTCTACGGCGGCCCGGGCGTGCAGCACCTCGCCCTGGCCACCAACGACATCGTGCGGGCCGTTCGCGAGATGCGGGCCCGCGGCGTGGAGTTCCTGTCGACGCCCGGCTCGTACTACGACGACCTCGGCTCATGGGTGGGCGAGACCCGGGTCCCGCTGGACGAGCTGCGCGAGCTCGGCATCCTGGCCGACCGGGACGAGGACGGCTACCTGCTGCAGATCTTCACCAAGCCGGTGCAGGACCGCCCGACCGTGTTCTTCGAGCTGATCGAGCGGCACGGCTCGCTCGGCTTCGGCAAGGGCAACTTCAAGGCACTGTTCGAGGCGATCGAGCGGGAGCAGGACCGCCGCGGCAACCTCTGACCCGGCCGGCTCGGCGCAACCGGCTAGAGCGGGGACACCGCGTACGACGCCGCGGTGAGCTGCTCGACCACGTGGTCGCCGTGCTCGCGCCCACGGGTCTCCAGCTGCAGCTCGACCTCCACCTCGTCGAGCTGCAGCCCCCGGCCGGTCCGCTGGTGCTCCACGTCCAAGACGTTGGCCGCGCTGGCGGCCAGCACGCCCAGCAGGCGCGCCAGCTCGCCGGGCCGGTCCGGGATCCGGACCCGCAGGGAAAGGAAGCGGCCCGCGGCGATCAGGCCGTGCCGGATCACCTTGGCCAGCAGCAAAGGGTCGATGTTGCCGCCTGAGACGACCGCGACCACAGGCGGTTCGAACGACGTTGGATCCTCCATCACCGCCGCGACCGCTGCCGCTCCGGCCGGCTCGACGACGAGCTTGGCCCGCTCCAGGCACATCAGCAGTGCCCGCGAGAGCGCGTCGTCGTCGACGCAGGCGACCCGGTCCACGAGCTCCCGCACGTGCGCAAAGGTGATCTCTCCCGGGCGCCCGATCGCGATGCCGTCGGCCATGGTCGACATGGAGGTGAGCGCGGTCGGCCTCCCCGCAGCGAGGGAGCCGGGGACGGCGGCCGCGCCGGCCGCCTGTACAGCCACGACCCGCACGTCCGGGCGCAGGGCCTTGACCGCCGCGGCAATCCCCGACACGAGTCCGCCCCCGCCGGTGCAGACGACGATCGTCCTGACGTCCGGGCACTGCTCGAGGATCTCCAGCCCCACCGTCCCCTGCCCAGCGATGACGTCGGCGTGGTCGAACGGGTGGATCAGCACCGCTCCCGTCCGCTCGCTGAACCGGGCCGCCGCCTGCAGTGCCTCGTCGACGGTGACGCCGAACAGCTCGACGGCAGCGCCGTACGCCTTGGTGGCCGCGACCTTGGGCAGCGGGGCCGCCTCGGGCATGAACACGGTCGCGGTGCAGCCGAGCAAGGACGCAGCCAGCGCCACGCCCTGCGCGTGGTTGCCGGCGCTGGCGGCGACCACCCCGCGCGAACGCTCCTGCTCTGTCAGCCTGGCAATGCGGACATAGGCCCCGCGCACCTTGAACGAGCCGGTGCGCTGGAGGTTCTCGCACTTCAGGTACGCCGGTCCACCGACCGCCGAGCTGAGCGGCCGGGACCCCTCCAGCGGCGTGGTCCGGGCGACCCCCGCCAGCAGGACACGCGCCGCCTGCACGTCGGCGAGGGAGACCAGCGGCAGCACGCCCGGCATCCTGTCACTTCCCCGCCGGCTGACCTGCCCGCCGGTTGCCGTAGCGGTCCGGGGCAAGGACGAGGGCCGCGGCGCCAACCAGGCCGGCGTCCTGCCCGAGCTCGGCCATCACCACGCGCAGGCCGGCCAGGAAGCCGAGCCGGGCCCGCACCGCGAGCTCCTCGCGCAGCGGTCCCCAGAAGGGCTCGCCCGCCTGTGACAACCCGCCGCCAACGGCGACGAGGCGCACATCGAGCAGGGCTGCCGCGCTGGCGATGCCCAGGCCGACCGCGCGACCCGCCCGGGCGAGCGCAGCGACTGCAGCCTCGTCACCCTCGGCGGCGAGCGCCGAGAGCTCCCGCCCGTCCCTGGCGGCACAACCCCTCGCGGCCGCCCAGGCGACGACGGCCGGGCCACGGGCGATGGCCTCCAGGCAGCCCTGCCCTCCGCAGCGGCAGATCGGGCCGTCCGGCTCGACGACGATGTGGCCGACGTGACCCGCGTTGCCGGTCGCGCCGTCGACCACCCGGCCGCTAAGGATCAGACCCCCACCCACGCCGGTGGACACAACCATGCCCAGCAGATCGTCGACCTTCCTACCGGCACCGCGCCAGTGCTCCCCTATGGCGACGCACACCGCGTCGTTGTGGATCAGCACCGGCACCTCTGGGAACGCCTCGGACAGGCTGGCCCGCAGGGGGAAACCGCGCCAGGCAGGGATGTTCAGCGGACTGACCGAGCCCTCCGGCCAGGTCATCGGACCGCCGCAGCCGATCCCCACACCGTCAACGGCGTCGGCACCCACCACCGACCGACAGAGCTCGAGCAGGGCGGCCCACGGGTCGACCGGGTCGGTGGGCGCGCGCAGCGCGCGTCGTACCGCTCCGTCGTCGCCGACCAGAGCGGCAGCGAGCTTGGTGCCACCGATGTCGACCGCCAGGACCGGCACGGCTCAGGCGCCGAACGTGAGAATCGAGGCGGTGAAACCATGCAGGTGGTTGCGTCCCGCGACCGGGCCGATCTCGCCCCCGGCGAAGAACCCGGCGACACCCTGCGCCGCAAGCTCAGCCCGCACCAGGCGCTCGTCGTGGTCGGCCCCGCCATGGGTCGGGCCGAACATCGCGGCCCCCCTGCCGTTACAGGAGAACAGCAGCGCCCCCCCGACCGGAGCGTCGTGGGTCTCGTTGCGGAAGCGCAGCAGCAGCGACCGCAGGTCGGCGTCGGCAGCATCGGCGTCGCGGATCTGCAGGCGGACGGTCGAACCCACCTCGACCAGGTCGCCGACGACGATGCCACCGGACTCGGGCTCGGTGCCCAGGATGGCACGGACCAGGAAGTCGTGCTCCTCTGCGTACTCATCCATGGCGATCCCCAGCTGCAGTCCATGGCTGGCGAGCGCCTGGTCCTCAGGCGACAGGTCGCCCAGGAGCTGCTGGACCTTTGACAGCGCGCCCTGACCGGCCAGCCCCTGCACGACGTTGCCCGCCGCGGCGGTGACGGTCATGGCCGGCCCGACCGGTCGGCAGCCCTGGCTCACGATGGTCCTGGCCCGCACGTCACCGGCGAGGAGCACCCCGACTGCGCCGCGAAGGGCGGTCCGTCCGTCCACCCAGAGCCGGGTCTCGCCCGGCCCACGCTGGCCGCTGGCCATCCCCCCGACGATCGGCAGGCCTTTGAGGGAGGTGTTGGCCCGGCTGATGAAGCCGTCGGCCGGAAAGCTGTAGGGGTCGGCCAGGAGCACCGCGACCTCGTCGTCGACCCGCTCGGGAAGGCCGACGACGGCCATCCCCTCCTGCGAGCGCATGACCTCGAGGTGGAAGGTCCGCAGCCGCACCTCGGGCAGCACCGCCGCCCAGACCGACACCGCGGTGACGCCCTCGACCCCGCGACCGCCGCCGATCACCCCGCCGGCGGTGCAACCCAGCATCGCCCGGGCGCCTGTGCGCTCCGCGAGGCGCGGCCCGACCTCGTCGAGATCGGCACCGCTGGCGAAGCAGACAAGCAGGTCCGGGGTGCGGTCGCCAAGCGGCTCGACAGCCTGGGCGACGGCATCGTCGGCAGCCCGGAGCACGTCCGCAGACAGCCCCAACCCGTCGCCGAACCGCCCCATGGAACCCATCCTGCCGCGTCCGCAGACCCGACGTACTGTCAGGGAGTGACGGCACCCACGACCACGGCACCGGCGCTGACCATGCTTGGCGCGCTGCGGGCAAGCGGCCACGTCCACAAAAGCGTCAAGCAAGAGGTCCGGGACAACCTGCTGGCCCGGCTCGCTTCGGGCGAGACGGCCTTCCCGGGCGTCCTCGGCTTCGATGCGACCGTCCTCCCGCAAGTCGAGCGGGCCCTGCTCGCCGGCCATGACTTCGTCCTGCTCGGCGAGCGCGGCCAGGGCAAGACCCGCCTCATCCGCACCCTCGTCGGACTCCTAGACGAGTGGACGCCGGTGGTCGCTGGCTGCGAGGTCAACGACCATCCCTACGCTCCCGTCTGCGTGCGCTGCCAGCGGCTGGTCGCCTCCGACGGCGACGCCACCCCGGTGTCGTGGCTGGGTCGCGACTCCCGCTACGGCGAGAAGCTCGCCACGCCCGACACCTCGGTCGGCGACCTGATCGGCGACGTCGACCCCATCAAGGTGGCCGAGGGCCGCACCCTCGGTGACCCCGAGACGGTGCACTACGGGCTCGTCCCGCGGACCAACCGCGGCATCTTCAGCTTCAACGAGCTGCCCGACCTCGCCGAGCGGATCCAGGTCTCGCTGCTCAACGTGCTGGAGGAGCGCGACATCCAGGTGCGCGGCTACCGGCTGCGCCTGCCGCTGGACCTGCTGCTGGTCGCCTCGGCCAACCCGGAGGACTACACCAACCGCGGTCGCATCATCACGCCGCTGAAGGACCGCTTCGGCGCTGAGGTCCGCACCCACTACCCGCTCGCGCTCGTGGACGAGGTCTCGGTCATCGCTCAGGAGGCGGTCCTGGCCTGGCCGGGCACCGACGTCACCGTGCCCGACCACCTGATCGAGATCGTCGCCCGGTGGACCCGTCTCGTCCGGGAGGCACCTCAGGTCGACCAGCGCAGCGGGGTCTCGGCCCGCTTCGCGGTGGCCGCGACGGAGAGCGTCGCTGCCTCTGCTGTCCGCCGGGCAGCGATCAACCGGGAGCCCACCGCGGTAGCCCGCGTCTGTGACCTCCCGTCGGTCGTCGCGGCGGCCCGTGGCAAGGTGGAGTTCGAGTCCAGCGAGGAGGGGCGCGAGCTCGAGGTTCTCGCGCACCTGCTGCGCAAAGCGACGGCCGACACCTTCCGTGCGCACCTGGCGGGCCTTGACCTCACCGGGTTGCAGGCCCGCTTC
>JANLPD010000047.1:0-1870 GCA_031367045.1 Frankiales bacterium
AGGACCCGGTCGCCCGCGACGAGACCGGCCGGCTCGGGGAGCGGCACCGCCCGACCGCCGAGCTCCAGCCGCGCCGGCGGCGGGGTGGGTCCGCCGAAGAAGTCGGCGTACGACGGGACCTCTCGCGCGTAGTCCGTGACCATTGCCGGGACCGAAGGCAAGGGGGCCCCCAGCGGATGACAGGACAGGGCGAGCACGTCGTCCACGCCGGCGTCGCGCGCCGCCTCGGCGTGAGGGGCGTGCGCGAAAGCCACGCCGCAGCCGGCCAGGTCGCCGGGCTCCTCGGCGAGCACGACGCTCGCCCCCGTCGCCACGCCGGCGAGCAGCACCACGACGACGTGCCAGTGCAGGGGAAGCAGCGACCCGACCCGGTCCGGGCCACCATAGCCGTCGACGAGCAGGTTGGCAGTCTTGGCCACCCAGTTGGCGGTGGTGGCTCCCGAAAGCTCGACCCGGGAAGAACCGTCGTAGTAGGTGATCAGCGGCTGCGCAGGGTCGCGCACGCCGACCAGACCCGCGGTCGCGAGGGTCAGGCTGCGCAGGGGTCGTCCAATGCGCTGGCGACCTTTGGGGTGGTCGTCGGCGGGGGCGGCGACCCGGTGCCCGTGACGTTCACCTGCTTGGCGCCGGAGTAGCCCGAACCGATCACGACCTCGAGCACCCGCCCCAACGTCGCATCCTCCTGCATGGTCGCGCCCGGGAGCGCGGCTGCCAGGGTGCGCGCCGAGTCCGCCTTGTCCGGGCCGTAGTAGACCGTCGTGGCGGCGTTGCCGGAGCCCCGGTTGGTCGGCGTGCCCACGACCGTGAAGCCGACCCCGGTGAGGTCGGCCGCAGCGCGCCGGCCGAGACCGGCGACGCCGGCCCCGTTGTAGACCGCTACGCGCACCGCGCTCGGGGCGACAAGCAGGTTCTGGCCGGCGGCTTGGGTGCCCGAGGGCTCGGCAGCCGGCGTGCCTGGCGCGACGTCGCGCCGCAGGGCGTCGAAGAAGGGCGCCGCCTTCTGCTCGTCGATGAGCACGACCTCTTCGCGGTTGCGGATGGCGCCGGTGTCCCCGACCGGGATCGTTGAGAACAAGACACCGCCTGCGCTGAAGCCTCGCAGTCGCAGGGCGAGGTTGCGCAGGTCCGCGCCGGTCAACGCCTCGTCGGTCTTCAGGCTGGCGGTCGCGACGTTGAGGAAGGAGTTGAGCTTCAGCGGGTTGAGCAGCGTCCCGGCCGAGAGCACTTTGCGGACCATGGCGCCGAGGAACTGCTGCTGGCGCTTGATGCGGTCGATGTCACCGTTGGGCAAGCCGTACCGCTGGCGGACGAAGGCCAGAGCGACCGTGCCGTCGATGTGGTGCTTGCCGGCGTCGAGGTTGATGCCCGTGTACTTGTCGTGTGCGGGCTGCGAGAGGCAGACGTCGACCCCACCGAGCTTGTTGACCATCGACTGGAAGCCGGTGAAGTCGATCTGGAGGTAATGGTCCACCCGGATCCCGGACAGCCGCTCGATCGTCGCGACGAGCAGCGCGGGACCGCCGATCGCGAAGGCGGAGTTCAGCTTGGCGTGGTGCTCCGGGGTCACCTTGCCGGTCATCGGGTTGGTGAAGCTCGGGATGGCGACGTAGCTGTCTCGGGGGAAGCTCACCATCTGCACCTTGTCGCTGCCGCCGTACAGATGGGCCAGGATCACGGTGTCGGAGCGTTGTCCGGTCACGAAGGTCGCGCCCGTGCCCTGAAAACCGGTCCCGGGCGCTTCGTTGCCGCGGGTGTCGGAGCCGACGATGAGCACGTTCTGGGCGTTGCGCGGGGCCTCGGCCGGCTTGCTCCCTCCGGGCAGGGACAGGACGCCCTTTATCCGCTGGATGTTGCCGTCGTAGTGGTTCAA
>JANLPD010000052.1:0-2188 GCA_031367045.1 Frankiales bacterium
CGGACCCGGGCGCTGCACCCCGGACTGCGGATCCCGTGCACCGGCCGAGTCTTCGAGGCGCTCGTGCCGGCGGTGCTCGAGCAGAAGTTCACCGGCAAGCAGGCGCGTGACGGCTTCCGACGCCTGGTCATGGCGTACGGCGAACCGGCGCCCGGCCCGGCCCCCGTCGGGATGCGGGTGCCGCCGCCCGCCGAGGTCTGGCGTCGGATCCCGTCGTGGGACTGGCACCGCGCCGGCGTCGGCCCGCAGCGGGCCCGCACCGTGCTGGCCGCGTCCCGGCTGGTGGACCGGCTCGAGGAGGCCGTCGGCCTGGAGCCGGCAGCAGCGCTGGCCCGGCTGCGGGCGGTCCCGGGGATCGGTGAGTGGACCGCGGCGGAGATCGCGCAACGGGCGCTCGGCGACGGTGATGCGCTGTCCGTCGGCGACTACCACCTGGCCGGCTTCGTCGGCTGGGCTCTGATCGGGCGGCCGCTGGACGACGCCGGCATGGTCGAGCTGCTCGAGCCCTGGCGGCCGCACCGGTACCGGGTGGTGCGCCTGCTCGAGATCAGCGGCGCGAGCAAGCCGCGGTTCGGTCCCCGCATGGCGATCCAGGACCACCGCGCGGTCTGACCGTCCCGGCCCCCGTGCGGGCGCTTGCTGCGCTAATGTGCATAATATCGGACATGTCCGCGGTGGCCTTCGACGACTTTCTGCTCCGCTCGGCGATGGCTGCTTTCGGTATGGCGGCCCAGCGGCTCGACGAGGTGAGCGCGATCGGCGGGGAGCCGCGCGAGCTGCTCGAGCTGGCGGAGGTCAAGACGATGGCCGGCCTCGCGCTCCGCAAGCGCCTCACCGAGCTCGGCTGGACCGCTCCGGCCGCTCAGCGCTCCACGACGTAGTCGCCGACGTCGCGTCCCGGCCGGTCCGGCGCCGGGGCGGCGGGATGACCGATCGCCACCGCGCCGAGCGGCTCCCAGTCCGGCGGCAGGTCGAGGACGTCGTGGACGACGTCCGGGCAGAACAGCGCACTCGACACCCAGGCGCTGCCGAGGCCCTCGGCGGCCAGCTGCACGAGCAGGTTCTGCACGCCGGCCCCGGCTGACACGACGAACATCCGTTCCTCAGCGGCGGCCCGTCGTCGGTCCGGGTAGTTGTGCGCACCGGCCCGGACCAGGAACGGCAGCACGACCACGGGGGCCTGTCGCAGCACGTCACCCCGGGCCAGGCGGCGGACCACCTGCCCGGCTGTGCATCCGTCAGCGCGGAGATCGCGCGCCCACTGCTCTGCCATCGCGTCGAGCAGGGGCCGGCGCCGCTCGCGCAGCAGGACGAACCGCCACGGCGTCGTGTGGTGCGGCGCCGGCGCCGTGAGGGCAGCGGCCAGGCATCGGCGTACGACGTCGTCCTCGACCGGCTCGCTGGTGAACTGCCGGACCGTGCGGCGCAGCGCCAGGGTCTGTCGGTGGGCGTCGGCTGTCCCGAGCCGGAACCAGTCCTGCGACGCCGGCCGGACGAGCGCCTCGGCGCCGCGGCCGTCATCAGCGAGCTCGAGTCCCCGGACGACCGCCACCGGCACGCCGTCTGCCTTGCCCTTGACGAGCTCGGCCGCCGAGGCGAGCTCGTCGGCGACGGCGATCTCGGTGACCTCCAGGACGTGGCCGTAGCTGTCCATGGTGCCGCGCGCGTCACGCACGGGAGCGAGACCGGCCGCACCGATCGCATGGTCCACCTGCCCGACCCGCCACGCGCGGCCCATCGTGTCGGAGACGACGACGGACACGATGTGCCCAGTCAGCTCGAGCAGGCGAGCGCGAAGGGACCGGGCCGAAGCGTCGGGATCCACTGGCAGCAGGGCGATCTCATGGCCGGCGACGTTGCTCGCATCGACGCCGGCCGCGGCCATCACGAGGCCATGCCTGGTCTCGGCGATAGTCGTCGTGCCGCGGCGCGCGACGATGCGCACCGTCTCGGCGTCGACGGCGGCCAGCCGGGCGGCTTCGCGGTCCCCGCCTGAGGGCAGCAGCCGGCCCTCGGCCTTGGACAGGATCTTCGACGTCACCACGACGACATCACCGTCCTGCAGCTCCACAGCGGCAGCGACCAATGCGGCTACGTCGTCGCCGGGCCTGACCTCGGGCAGCCCGCGGACAGGCAGCACGGTGAAGCCCTCAGACACCTGCGAGGTCCAGGGCAGCGCGCGCCATCG
>JANLPD010000067.1:0-7665 GCA_031367045.1 Frankiales bacterium
CGGCTCGGTGTAGAGCGCCCGGACGAAGTGCAGCATCGGCATGGAGCCGGCCAGCGCCATCATGACGAGCAGTGCCCAGCCACCCCCAGCGAAACGGCGGGCCAGCCCGAAGAACGACAGAAGGGCGATCCCGCCGATCACTGCGTTGGCCTTGAGCAGCGCAGCGGGTCCGAGGACCGACCCGACGAGCGCCACCAGCGCCTGGGTGAGGTGGTTGCCCTGCGGATCCACCGCGCCGCCGCCCTCGGTGGTCTGGAAGCCCAGGGAGGCATCGGACAGCCCAGGGGTCCCCTCGAACACGCTGCGCGCCGTCGGGATGGGCAGCGAGCTGTGGTCAGCGAGCCACTGCGCCGTCGTCGCGTAGGTCCCCGGGTCGCGGGTGACGACGATGTCCTGGGAGGACAGGGCCGCGTTGGCGAGCACCGACACCGCGACCAGGCCGAGCGCGAGCACCGACCAGGTGACGTCCAGGCGCGGGACCGCACGGCGCTCGGGTCCCACCACCAGGGCCACGGCTGTCGCGGCGGCGAGCCCGATCGGGAGCACCAGCCAGGCGTGGAACTGGCCGGCGATCAGCAGGACGACCGTCGGCACCGAGAAGGCGGCCACCGCCAGCGGCAGCAGGTCCGGCAGCCAGACCAGCGCCACGCCGGGACGGGATCTCACCGGGGCGCTCATAGGGCTGTCAACCTAGTCCGGCCAGGCCCACCGGCGCGTCAGGACGTCCGGGGGCAAATCCACGTCTACCTTCAACGGGTCCTGCCCGCACCCTCTGCTTCGAGGCCTGTCTCCATGCCGCTGCGTCTGCCTCTGCTCTGCGCGTCGATGCCCGCCGCACGCTTCCTGCGTGGCGCCGTCCTCGCCGGCAGCGCCTGCCTGGCGTTGGCGGCCTGCTCCGGCAGCACCACCCCGATCGTCGCCCCGACCTCGTCGATCTCCACGCCGACGCCCGGACCCAGCGCCACGCCGACCGCGCCAGCGGCGCCGAGCGCGCTGCGGACCACTTCACCGGCCCCCGTCGACCCGTTGTCACCCCGGCCGGCCCTGGAGTCCCCGCCGCCGCTGGGCCGCCCTGCCTGCGCCACCGCCACGCTCAGCGTCGTGGACGCCGACGCGGTCACGACCGCTAGCAGCCTCGAGGAGGTCTTCGCGGTCCGGACGAGCGGCCCGGACTGCCAGCTCGAGGGCTACCCGATGTTGTCGTTCACGGGCCCAGACGGCCGGCCGCTCACCGTCAAGGTGGACAGGGGCGGGCACGGCCTGCGCTCCAGCACGCCGCTGCCGGTGACCCTGAGCCGCAGCACGAGCGTTTCCTTCGGGGTCGCCACCGCGCGCAGCGGGAGCTGCCAGGCGACGAGCCGGGTGGCGGTGACCCTGCCGGCCACCGGGCGCGCACTGTCGGCCGCCACCGCCATGCAGGTCTGCGGAGGTTCGGTGGGTGTCACGCCCATCCAGCGCCGGGTCGACGCAGACGGTGGCTGAACCAGGCTCAAGCGGCGCGGCTAAGGCCCCGAGGAGAAAAGGGACCTGGCACCCCACCCACTCAGACGGAGACCGCGTGTCTCGCCCAACAGCAGCTTCTCGATCCCGCGCGCTGCGTGCGGTCGCCTCCCTCACGGTCGCTTTGGTTGTTGCGTCGGGGCTCGCCGCCGCCGGCCCGGCCCAGGCCGCCCTTCCTGTTCCGCCACCGCCGGCCGGGCTCACCATGGCGATCGAGGCCCCGCAGCCCTACGTGGGCCAGAGCATCTGCGACCCGGTCGCCAAGCCCGGCGTTGCCGCCTTCCGCGACCTGCTGCTGAGGACCTACACCGACAGCGGCAGCCTCGGCATCGTCAAAGACTGCGGCCTCGGCGGGCAGAGTGAGCACAAGGAGGGCCGCGCCTTCGACTGGGCGGTGTCGGTGAACAACGCCAACCAGGTTGCCGAGGTCAACGCCCTGTTTGCGTGGCTACTGGCCACCGACAGGTACGGCAACACCTACGCCATGGCGAAGCGGCTCGGGATCATGTACATGATCTGGAACCACCAGATGTGGCGGGCCTACGACAACGGCAGCTGGCGCGCTTACACCGGCGACAACCCGCACACCGACCATGTGCACTTCTCCTTCGGCTGGAACGGCGCCAAGAAGACCACCAGCTACTGGGACGGCACGGTGGCGCCGATCGACTACGGGCCGGCCGGGCAGCCTTGGGTCACGCCCGTGCGCTCGCCGGGCAACCTCAGCGTGCTGCGCGACTACGGCCAGCTCAATCTGGGGATGGGATCGGCGGGCGAGGCGGTGGCGACACTGCAGCGGGGCCTACAGATCCCGGCCGACGGCAGCTATGGCAACCAGACCGCGGCCGCAGTGAGCAGCTTCCAGGCACGCCAGGGGCTGACCGACAGCGGTAGCTGGGGACCGCCGGACTGGCAGCGGCTCTTCCCGCCGCCCGTCAACCCGTTCGGTCAGTGGAACGACATCCGGGCCACTCCCGGGGGCACGCTGGTCACCGGCTGGGTCGTTGACGCAGACACGATCGACCCCGTCTCCGTCACGCTCACTGTCGACGGCGCACCCGTCGGGACGAGCCGCGCCAGCACCTACCGGCCCGATGTCGCAGCCAGCTACCCGGACTCCGGTGCCAGCCATGGCTACAGCGTCGTGCTGACGATCGCGAGCGGCACCCACCAGGTCTGCGTGACCGGCGTGAACGCCCCCGGCACCCCGGGGGCCAACACGGCGCTGGGCTGCCGGTCCGTCGTGGTGCGAAGTGGCGCCTTCGGCGCCTTCGAGTCGGCAACGCAGGTGCTCGAGACCATCCACGTCAAGGGCTGGGCCCTCGACGCAGCCACCGCCAACCCGGTCCAGGTACGGGTCGCTGTCGACGGCGCGGTGGCCAAGACGGTCACCGCCAACGTCTCACGACCGGACGTCGGGGCGCAGTGGAAGGGCTTCGGCGACGCTCACGGCTACGCCCTGGCCCTACCGCTGACCCAAGGCGCCCACACCGTCTGTGTGACCGCGCTGCAGGTCTCCGGAGCCGGGGCCACCGCGCTCGGCTGCCAGTTGGTCGCCGTCCGCCATAACGCCATCGGCGGCTTCGGGGAGATCTACCAGGTGCCCGCCGGGACCTATGCGCGCGGCTGGGGGCTGGACCCGGACAGCGTGAGCCCGGTCAACGTCGTGCTGTCGGTGGACGGCCGGCGCATCCGCCAGGTCAGCGCCAACATCACCCGCGCCGACGTCGCCGCGGCCTACCCGACCAACGGCGGCAACCACGGATGGGCAACGACGTGGAACGTCGAAGAGGGCACCCACCAGGTCTGCGCCTTCGTCGCCAACGCCGCCGGGACACCGGGTGTGGAGAGCCTGATCGGCTGCCGGAGCCTTGTCGTCCGGCATTCCCCGGTCGGCCAGCTCGCCGCCGTGCGGACCATTCCTGGCGGTGGCGTGGTCGTCGCCGGCTGGGAGATCGACCCCGACAGCGCGTCAGTTGGCCAGGTCGAAATTTGGGTCGATGGCGCCCGCACCACCACGCTGGCCGCGGGCGGCACCCGCCCCGACATCGGCGCGAGCCACCCGGGCTACGGCGCCGCGCACGGCTTCATCGGCAACCTCGCGCTCGCGGCTGGCCGGCACACCGTCTGCGCCTTCGGCGTGAACACCCCGGGCACCCTGGGCACCCGCACGGCCTTCGGTTGCCTGGGCGTCGTCGTCTCGAGCACAGTCGGTGCCTTCGAGGCGGTCAAGGGGAGCACCGGCGTCCTGGAGGCGCGCGGCTGGGCGATCGATCCCGACCTCGCCGACCCGATCCAGGTCTGGGGTTACGTCGACGGCAACCCCTTGCGTAGCGCCCTGGCTTACCGTCCCCGCAGCGACATCGGCGCCCGCTGGCCCGGCTACGGCGACGGCCACGGCTGGGTCCTCACGATCGCAGTGCCGGCTGGCACCCACCAGGTCTGTGTCACGGCGATCAACGCCAGCGGCACCCCCGGCGACCGCACCAGCCTCGGCTGCCGTCAGGTCACCGTCAGCTAACGCCCAGCACTACCACCGACGGGCTCCTGTGGCGGTCGAAATGCCTCGCCCTGCAGGCGAAACGCCGCTCCCAGAGCTTCCCGCCAGTCGAGCAGCTGCGGCAGTCCCGCAGCGTCCCAGGCCACCGCAGACAGCACGGAGTACGCCGGCCGCGGCGCGGGACGCGGGAAGGCTGCGGTCGTCGTCGGCCGGACCCGCGCGGGGTCCGCGCCGAGCTCCTCGAAGACAGCGCGGGCGAAGCCGTGCCAGGTGGTCTGGCCCCGGTTGGTGCCGTGCAGCGTCCCCGCCGGCGGGTCCGACCTGGCCAGCGCGAGCAGTCCCCCAGCGAGGTCGCGCGACCAGGTGGGCGAGCCCCGCTGGTCGTCGACGACCGACACGGTGTCGCAGCTGGCCTCGAGCGCGGCCATCGTCGTGACGAAGTTGCGCCCACCTGCCCCGTACAGCCAGGCCGTCCGGACGACCCACGACGCATCGGGGAGCACCTCGCGGACCGCCCGCTCGCCGGCCAGCTTCGTGCGGCCGTAGGCGCTGCGCGGCCCCGTCGGGCTGTCCACCTCGTAGGGGCTCGACGCGTCACCCGGGAAGACGTAGTCGGTGCTGACGTGTACCAGCCGGGCGCCCACGTGGGCGCACGAGGTGGCCAGCAGGGCAGGGCCGGCCGCGTTCACGGCGTACGCCTGCTCCTCGTCGGTCTCGGCGTCATCGACGGCGTTGTAGGCAGCGGCGTTGATGACGACGAGTCGATGGTGGGGGCTGTCCGACCGGACGACCCGGGCCCACTCCTGCACCGTGTCGCGCACCGCGAACGGGTCGGTGATGTCGAGATCCTTCGACGTCAGGCCACGGGCGAACGGCACGTCGCGAGCCGGCCGCGCGAGGGCCAGCAGGTCGGTGCCGAGCTGGCCACCGGCGCCGGTGACAAGCAGGGCCAGGCTCACGCGCCGAGCTCTGCCTTGTCGTTGCGCGGCCGGGCCTTGAGCGGCCGCCACCAAGCCTCGTGGTCGTGGTACCAGGCGACCGTCTCGGCCAGGCCGCTGCCGAACGGGTGCTCCGGCGCGTAGCCGAGGCTGCGCAGCCGGGCGTCGTCGACGCAGTAGCGGCGGTCGTGCCCCTTGCGGTCCTCGACCCACTCGACGCTGTCCCAGTCCTTGCCGCAGGCGCGAAGGATCTCCTCGACGAGCTCTTTGTTGGCCAGCTCGACGCCGCCGCCGATGTTGTAGCTCTGCCCCGCCTCGCCCTTCTCGGCGACGATCGCGATAGCGCGACAGTGGTCGTCGACATGCAGCCAGTCACGGACGTTCAGGCCGTCGCCGTACAGCGGCACGGGGAGCCCGTCCATCAGGTTGGTGACGAACAGCGGGATGAGCTTCTCGGGGAACTGGTAGGGCCCGTAGTTGTTGCTGCAGCGGGTCGTCGAGATATTCATGCCATAGGTCACCCCGTAGGCACGAGCCAGCAGCTCGGCGCCCGCCTTGGCCGCGGAGTACGGGGAGTTCGGCTGCAAGGGCGCATCCTCGGTCCACGAGCCCTTGTCGATGGAGCCGTAGACCTCGTCGGTGCCGATGTGCACGACCCGCGCCGTGCCGGCCCGCAGGCAGGCGTCGAAGACCGTCTGCGCGCCGAGCACGTTGGTGACGACGAAGTCGGCCGCGCCGGTGATGGACCGGTCGACGTGGGACTCGGCGGCGAAGTTGACGACCAGGTCGTGGCCGGGTAGCACCGCGTCCAGTGCCGCGGGGTCGCAGATGTCGGCCCGCACGAACCGGTAGCGCGGGCTGTCCGCGACCGGCTCCAGGTTGGCCAGGTTGCCGGCGTAGGTGAGCTTGTCGTAGACGGTGACCTCCGCGCCGGAGTAGGCCGGGTAGGCCCCTGTGAGCAGCTGGCGCACGAAGTGCGACCCGATGAAGCCGGCAGCGCCGGTGATGAGGACCCGCATGGGCGCAGTCTCCCAGACAGGGCCACGGCCAGCAGTGCCTCCCGCGCGCTCGCGGATCTGGCGATCGTCTCGCGGGGGCGGATCAGGCGATCGACACGCGCGAGTGGTCGCCGAGCATCAGCCGGTGGGCCCGTGGCAGCGCCGTCGAAGGGCCCACCTCAACCTGCTTGCCGATCAGGGAGTCCTCGATACGGCCCACCCCCCGGATCGTCGACTCCTCCAGGACGATCGAGTGCTCGATCTCGGTGTTCTCCAGCGTGCAGCCGAAGTAGATCGAGGTAAACGGGCCGACGTAGCTGTCGCGCAGCACCGTGTCGCGACCGATGATCGCCGGCCCGCGGACGGTCGAACGCTCGATCACCGCTCCCTCCTCGACCACCACCCGGCCGATCAGCTGGGAGGCTTCGTCGACGCTGCCGCGGACCGCCGGCTCGAGCGACTCCAGCACCTTGCGGTTGCACTCGAGCATGTCCTCGAGGCGACCGGTGTCCTTCCAGTAGCCGGTGACCAGATGGGGGCTGACCTGCTTGCCCTCGTCGATGAGCCACTGGATCGCATCGGTGATCTCCAGCTCGCCGCGCCCGGACGGCTTGATCGCGCGCACGGCCTCGTGGATGACCGGCCGGAACATGTAGACGCCGACGAGCGCCAGGTCCGAGGTGGGCTGCTTCGGCTTCTCCACGAGCGTGGCGACCCGGCCGTCCAGGCTGAGCTCGGCGACGCCGAACTGGGACGGGTTGGCCACCTTGGTGAGCAGGATCTGCGCGTCGTACGCCTGCTCGGTGAACTCCGCAACCAGCTCGGTGATGCCGCCGATGATGAAGTTGTCGCCGAGGTACATCACGAAGTCGTCGTCGCCGAGGAAGTCGCGGGCGATGAGCACGCAGTGGGCCAGGCCGAGCGGGGCCTCCTGCTTGATGTAGGTCACCTTGATACCCAGCTCGGAACCGTCCCCGACCGCGGCCTCGATCTCCGCGGCGGTGTCGCCGACGATGATCCCGACGTCGGTGACGCCGGCGTCCCTGATCGCCTCCAGGCCGTAGAACAGGATGGGCTTGTTGGCCACCGGCACCAGTTGCTTGGCCGAGGTGTGGGTGATCGGGCGCAGGCGGGTCCCGGCACCGCCGGACAGCACGAGGGCCTTCATCGGGCGAGGCATGCGCTGAAGGCTAGTGCTGGCCCGTGCTGGCTCGTGCTGGCTCGTGCTGGCTGCCGCCAGAACGTGCGCTCAGCCTGGGTGAGCGAAGCGTCGCAGGGTCCGGATGAGCGAAGCGTCACAGGTTCAGGGGGCCTGCCGCGGGTAGTCTTTGGGGAACCTTGGGCTCGTGCGGCGCGTCTTCGAGGGGCAACCCGCAGCCGATCAGGAAGGGGCCCGGTGACCGACCCGAGGGACGGGCGCGCGAACGGCGACCCCTCCGATCAGCCGCTTGGTGACCAGAGCCTTGGTGACGGCCGGCCGGCCCGGTTGCCCGCCGACGCCCCCCTGCCAGCGCATCTGGACCCGCGGCGCACCCGACCCGGTGTGGCGCGCAGTTCACTGCCGCCGCGCCCGACGATGGGCAAGCCAGCCGGCCGGAAACCGGACGCCGGCGTCCTTCCGACTTCCCCGCGGCGCCCGCGGCGTCGCCTGGCCCGGGTCCTGTCGTGGATCGCCGTCTCCACCGCCGTCCTCATCGTGGCGATGGCCGGTCTCGGCTATGCCGCCTTG
>JANLPD010000080.1:0-5681 GCA_031367045.1 Frankiales bacterium
GTGCTTGCCGGCCATCGACATCAGGGCCGGCACTGGGAGCGGGCGACCGGGGAGCAAGAGGTGCCAGTAAGCCCAGCGGAAGCCGAGCTTGCCCCAGATTGACGTAGCTCTCCTCAAGCAGGGTGAACGGACCGATGCCCGGTACCGGGTACTTTCCGGGCAGCGGCTCGGTGTCGTAGTTGAAGTCGATCAGCAGGCCCTTGCCGTGCCCGGACTCGATGAAGCAGTTGGCGTGCCCGTCGAACAGGTGCGTCATCGGCCGGCCCTCGACAAGATCGACGAAGTTGTCGGCGAACAACTCGACCGAGAAATGCGCGACCGAGCCGGCCTTGGAGGCAGGGATGTCCGACGCGTCCCCGATCGCGAAGACGTTGTCATGCGCCTTGGACTGCAACGTGTGCTTGTCGACGGGCACGTAGTTCAACTCGTCCCCCAGCCCTGATCGGGCGACGAAGTCTGCGCCCATGTTCAACGGCACCGTGACGAGCAGGTCGAAGGGCACTACACGCTCGTCCATCGACACCAGGGTCTTGGCGTCCGGGTCGACGCGGTCCACCATGAAGTCGCCCTCGAGCGCGATCTTCCGGTCGGCGAGCATGCCGCCGAGGTGCCGTGCGGCGATCGGCTTGGTGAAGGCGCCTTCCAGCGGCGTGACGTAGGTGATGTCGACCTTGTCGCGCATGCCGCGCTCGGCAAAGAACGCATCGGCGAGGAAGGCGAACTCAAGCGGAGCGACCGGGCACTTGATCGGCATCTCGACGATGTGCACGACGAGGCGTCCGCCCTCCCACGCCGTGAGCTTCTGGCGAAGGGCCGTCGCGCCATCGAGGGTGTAGAAGTCGAAGATGCTCTTGCGCCACTGCCCTTCTGCCATGCCCGGTGTCTGGTCCGGCCGCGGCGAGGTCCCGGTGGCGATGACGAGGTAGTCGTAGTCGAGCACCCGGCCGTCGGCGAGCAGCACCCGGTTGGCGGCTGCGTCCACACGGTCGATCTCGCCGAGCTCGAGCTCTACCCCATCGGGGATGAAGCGCTGACGTGGCTTGACCAGCTCACTCGGCTCATAGACACCGAATGGCAGCAGCAACAGGCCGGGCTGGTAGAGATGCACGTCGTCCTGATCGACCACGGTGATCTGCCACTTTTCGCGGTCAAGACGATGCCGCAACTTGTTGACCACCGTCGTCCCGGCAGTACCGGCACCGAGGACCACGAGCTGCCTCATCACTGCTTCCCACCGATCGCTTCATAGGCCATACCACGATCATGGGCGTTGTTCGCGGGGCAAGGCAGGGCCGAAGGTCACCGCCCGATGGGGTAGCCGTGCCCAACTGCTCGCAGGAGGGACGAAAGTCCTCTTGGCTACCCGCGGAAGTCCCTGGCAGTATCGCCGATAGCCGCGGATCGTCGTCATTGGTTACGCCCAGAACGGACGTGTGCCGTATGCAAGGGAGCAACCGGATGACGTCGACATCGCAGACTGCGGCGGGAGCAGCCACGGCAGTGCCGACGTCCGCGCTTCTGGAGCGGATCCGCTCCAGCGTGATCGGTGACACCGAGGTGCTCGACGGCCCTTACGGGCCCCGCCGGATCACCTATGCCGACTACACGGCGTCAGGTCGGGCGCTGACGTTCATCGAGGACTTCATTCGCCTTGAGGTACTGCCCCGCTACGCGAACACGCACTCAGAGAGCTCGGGCACCGGGCTGCAGACCACCCGGCTGCGTGAGGACGCCCGCCAAATCATCCGCGCGGCCATCGGCTGCGACGACGACACCCTGGTGATCTTCTGTGGTTCGGGAGCGACCGCCGCGGTGGACAAGATGGTCGGCATCCTAGGCCTCCGCATCCCGGCCGAGCTGGACGAGCGCTACCGGCTCTCCGACCGCATCCCGGAGCGAGAGCGCCCGGTGGTGTTCATCGGCCCCTACGAGCATCACTCCAACGAGCTGCCCTGGCGGGAGTCCATCGCCGACGTCATCGTCATCCCCGAGGACACGGACGGCCACATCGACGCCCTTGTACTCCAAGCGGAGCTCGTCCGCTACGCCGAGCGGCCGCTGCGCATCGGCAGCTTCTCCGCCGCGTCCAACGTCACCGGCATCCGCACCGACACGGCCGGCATCGGGGCCCTGCTGCACCGGCACGGGGCGCTGTCATTCTGGGACTACGCGGCCGCCGCACCGTACGTGCCGATCGAGATGGGCAGTCCCGCCGACGGCCCTGCGTACAGCGACGCCGTCTTCGTCTCTCCGCACAAGTTTATCGGCGGTCCCGGCTCACCGGGCGTACTCGCCGTGCGCCGTGAGCTGGTGCGCAACCGCGTGCCAACGTTGCCGGGTGGCGGAACAGTTGCCTACGTCAACCCGACCGAGCAGCAGTACCTCACCGATCCGGTAGCCCGGGAAGAGGGCGGTACGCCCAATATTATCGGCGCAATCCGCGCGGGCCTAGTCTTCCAGCTCAAGCAAACCGTCGGCACCGACCTGATCCAGATGCGGGAGGAGTCGTTCTGGCGACGGGCGTTGGCATCGTGGCGGGACGACCCGAAAATCGGCATCCTGGGTGATACCCACTCCGCCCGGCTGTCCATCGTCTCCTTCGTGATCGGGTACGGGTCCGGCTACCTGCACCATAACTTCGTGGTGGCCCTGCTCAACGACCTGTTCGGCATCCAGGCCCGTGGCGGGTGCTCGTGCGCCGGGCCGTACGGGCACCGGTTGCTCGGTATCGACCCGGAGCGGTCGCACGCCTTCCAACGGGAGATCACCAAGGGATGCGAGGGCGTCAAGCCGGGCTGGACCCGGCTGAACTTCAACTACTTCATCTCCGCGACCAGCTGCGACTACATCATTTCGGCCGTGCACCTGATCGCTGCACAGGGCTGGAAACTGCTTACCGACTACGCCTTTGAGCCCACCACCGGGATGTGGCACCACCGGGCGGCGCCGGTCGACCCGCCACTGCGGCTCACCCAGCTGTGCTATGCCGCCGATGGCACTCTGCACTACCCACAGACGCACCTCCACGCCGACGAGAGCGCCTACGCGGACTATCTGGACCGAGCCCGGACGCTGCTCGCCAGCCGGCCGGACACCCCCAGCTGGAACGACGCCGAGCCCACCGGCCTCACCGCTGACTTCGAGGCGCTGCGCTGGTTCCCTCTTCCCGCAGCCTGCCTTCACCGCAACGGCTGACCAGGGTATGGGCGAGCTCGCGGTAGACGTGGCGGTTGATCTGGGAGATGTCGAAGGGGTCGTCGAACCGCCGGGCCAGCTCACCCTGCCAACGCACCTCACGCAGATGGTTGCCCCACCAGCGCTGTTCAACGTCGGTCACACCGCCATGGTGACTCAGATCAGACGCCGGTCGGTGGCCCAACGCGCCAACTGGTGGCGATTCGACAACTGCAGCTTGCGCAGTACCGACGAGACGTGGGTCTCCACCGTCTTGCCAGAGATGTACAGCTCCTTGGCCACTTCCTTATAGGCGTAGCCCCGGGCAATCAGCCTGAGCACCTCCCGCTCCCGGGCGGTGAGCAGGTCGAGGTCCTCGTCGGTGACCGGCACGTCGCTGGCCGAGAACGCATCGAGCACGAAGCCGGCCAGCCGTGGCGAGAACACCGCGTCGCCGCCGGCCACCCGTCGTACGGCGTCTGCGAGGTCCGGTCCGGAGATCGTCTTGGTGACGTAGCCGCGGGCACCGGCGCGGATGACCCCGATGACGTCCTCGGCCGCGTCGCTGACTGACAGTGCAAGGAAACGAGTGCCGGGAGCTCCGCCGCCGACTCCCTGAAGCACCGCGCCGCCACCACCGTCGGGGAGGTGGACGTCGAGCAACACGACGTCGGGCTGCTCGGCGAGCACGAGCGCCACCGCGTCGCTCACCGTGGCAGCCTCGCCGACCACCTCGACGGCGTCGCCAAGCTCGGCCCGCACACCGGATCGGAATAGTCGGTGATCGTCGACCAGCACCACGCGCGGACGTCCGTCAGCCACGGGGCACCGCCAGCCGGACCTCGGTACCGTCACCAGGAGCGCTGCGCACCACCGCCGTACCGCCGTTGCGCTCCATCCGGCCGACGATGGACTGCGCCAGGCCGTACCGGTCGGCGGGCACCGCGGACAGGTCGAATCCCGATCCCCGGTCCCGTACGAACACCGTGACCTGGGTGGGTTCGACCTCGGCGTAGACCTGCACCTGATCGGCCCCTGAGTGCTTCGCCGCGTTGACCATCGCCTCCCGGGCGGCGTTGACGAGCGCGGTCAGGCGGTCGTCGACCGGGCAGTCGCCGACGACCACGACCTCGACCGGAGTCCCGTGGGCCTGCTCGACCTCCGCGGCCGCCCGTTCCACGGCGGCGGTGAAGCTCGCGTCCGCAGCCGGTCGGTAGAGCCACCCACGCAGCTCGCGTTCCTGACTGCGGGCGAGCCGGGTCACCTCACGCGGGTCGTCGGCCGCTTTCTGGATCAGCGCGAGAGTCTGCAGCACCGAGTCATGTATGTGCGCGGCAACCTCGGCCCGCTCCTGCACCCGGATGCGCTCGCGCCGCTCGGACGTCAGGTCGGCGGTCATCCGCAACCAGAACGGCCCGGTCAGCACCCCGAGCCCGACGACCGCGACGCCCGTGGCGAGCAGCCCCTGACGAGCCGAGCCGAGCTGCCCCCGCGTGGCCAGGAACCCGGCGGCACCGGCCAGCACGAGCACCGCCCCACCCACACCGCGGGCGACGCCCCGCGGGCCGCCCGCCGTGATGCGCCACCTCGCCCGCTGCGCCTCGTCGGCCTGCCGCCAGACGATCGCCACGCCGAGCACCGACGCGCCAACCGGCAACAGCGAGGTCGACGTCGACACGACACCGGCCTGCGCCAGCAGCAGCAGGCCCGCGACAACCAGCGCGCCCAGGGCCAGCAGCTGCCCGCGGCCCTCGGTGCCCTCGTCGGCGTCCTCGTCCTCGCGCTGCGGCACGATGACCCAGAACGCGGCGTACAGAACGATGCCGGCGCCGCCGGCCAGGGCCATCGCGGCGAAGGCCAGGCGCACCACGAGGGTCGACAACCCGAGGTGCTCGGCGAGCCCACCCGCGACACCGCCGAGCGCACGGCCCGCGGTCGCCCGCTGCAGCACGCGGTGCCCCTGCGGCGCGGCGGCGGTCGTGGTCACCAGCACAGCGTCACACGCCCGCAGCGTCGGCGGACCAGGGTCGGCCCCTGAGCGGACCCTGAGACCGGGACCAGGGTCGGGTCGGGGTCGATCCCCGATGTGCCAGGCTCGTTGCGGCAGCATCGTCGAGGTTATGACCGACACCACGTCCTCAACGATCCATCCCCAACCGCTTTCCCGTGACCCGTCCGACCGCGTCGTCGCCGGCGTCTGCGCAGCCATCGGCCGCGCGACCGACACCGATCCGGTCATCTGGCGCATCGTCACTGGTGTCCTGACCGTCTTCGGTGGCACCGGTCTCGTGCTCTACGCGCTGGGCTGGCTGCTCATCCCCAAGCTCGGTGAGCAGCACTCGATCGCCGAGCACTGGATCCGGCCCCGCTCGACCCGGTGGACACCCGGGGCGATCGCCCTGGTGGTCGTCGCCGCCGTGATCCTGCGCGGGGCGTTCGACAACGGCCGCGGTGCCGGTGTGTTGGCCGTGCTCGCGGTCGTCGGCTACCTCGTCTACCGCGAACGC
>JANLPD010000081.1:0-1814 GCA_031367045.1 Frankiales bacterium
CAAGCGGCGCTTAGCCTCGCATCAGGGCGCCGGGCTGGCAAGCACAAGACCGCTGGCGGTTGCCTGCGCGGCTGTCGGTTTCGTCACGTCCGGCGCCATGCCCAGGGCGAACGCGTCATGTTGTGATCTGCGCCACAGGTCCGCCGGCTCGTTCGGTTGCTCGGGAGGACGCTCAGACGAGGACGTCAAGCGCGGACCGAACGGCGCGGAAGTGCACGCTGGTGCGGTCGCCAAGATCGTCACCGTCGACCTGGAAGGCGAGCGGCCGGTCAGCGGTGACCGTGAAGCTGTCGCGGTCGTGCAGGGCCAGCAGCCGGCGACCGGCCAGCCGCGGGGTGGCGGTCAGGATCTGGCGTAGGTAGCGCAGCGTGCTGACGGTGCCGAGCTTGCGCAGCCCGAAGACATCGAGGCCGGTTTCGAAGGAGGCGTCCGGGCACGTGAGCACCGGGCGATCTCCTAGGTAGGTCCACGGCCGGGTGTTGCAGACGAGGGCGATCCCGAGTCGCTCGTCGACCTCACCATCGTCGGTGCGCAACCGAAGCGGGAGCGCACGTCGGTCGGTGCCCCGGAAGAACTGGTGGACGGCCTCGCGGACGAACAACTGCGGGGTGGCGCGCCGGCCGTCGGTCCGGCGTTGGTCCACCCGCCGGATAACCTCGGCGTCGAACCCGAGCCCGGCGGCGAAGGTGAACCAGCGCTCATCGGCCTGGCCGAGGCCGATGGTCCGTCGGCGGTCCTCGCGCAGCGCCTCGAGCAGGTCGCCGGTGGCCTCCACGGCCGAGGACGGCAGGCCGAGGGAACGGGCGAAGACGTTGGTGCTACCGCCGGGGACGACGCCGAGCGCGGGGAGTCCGGTGCGAGGGCCGTCGGCAAGCAGCCCGTTGACCACCTCGTTAACGGTGCCGTCACCGCCGAGGGCGACGACCAGGTCGAGGCCTTCAGCGACAGCGCCATGCGCTAGCTCGGTGGCGTGGTCTGTGCGCTTGGTCTCGACCACCTCGAGGGTGGTCTCGCTGGCCAGCGCGTGGGCCAGGACGTCGCGCACCCGGGCGGTCGTGGCCGTGGCCTTCGGATTCACGACCAGGAGCGCGCGCATCGCGGAATCATATCCGTTGGCTAGCCTCCCCAACCGTGAGCCCGAACACGGCGGCTGCGCCGCGCCTGCCCTCGTCGAGCCGGCTTGCGCTCCGCGCAGCGGCCGCCGTCCTGCTGCTGGAAGGGCTCGCCCTCCTGGTCGTTTCCGCGCTGCTCCTCGACCTCGGCGCAACCCGGCAACCGGAGAACCGCGTCGGTCTGCTGCTGCAGGCGCTGCTTGCCGCTGTGGCGGGGGTGTTGCTTGCGCTCAGCAGCCGACCGTTGCTTCGGTGTCGGGCCTGGGTGCGCAGCCCGCTCGTCGTCGTTCAGCTGCTGATCCTGCCGGTCGGCGTCGGCCTGGTGCAGGCGCAGGTGTGGTGGGCAGCCGCGCCTGTGCTCGCATTGCCGCTCGCTGTGCTGGTGCTGCTCGCCACCCCTCCGGCCCGGGTGCCGTTCCAGGAGCTGGGCGGCTCGTCCGCGGCTAGCCCTCGCTGAGCAGCCCCACGCGCAGCTGGGCCAGCGTGCGGGCCAGCAGTCGGGACACGTGCATCTGGCTGATGCCCAGCTCGCCGGCGATCTGCGACTGGGTCATGCCGCCGAAAAACCGCAGCATGAGGATCCGCTTCTCGCGGGCCGGCAGTTTTTCCAGCAGCGGCTTGAGGGACTCGCGGTACTCCACGCCCTCCAGCGCGTCGTCGATCATCCCGAGGGAGTCCGCGACCGCAGGGGAGTCGTCGTCG
>JANLPD010000095.1:0-6319 GCA_031367045.1 Frankiales bacterium
CCCGGCGAACGAACCGTCAGCGACAGCCGCCAGCCCCTACCGTCGCCAGACCGCGCAGGTCGCCTTGGCCGTAGGTCGCACGCGGTTTCTTCAGGGTCGGGTTCATGACCTGGCTGTCGTCGACCACGTGGGAGAGCCCGACCAGGTGGCCGAGCTCGTGCGCAAGGGCCTCCTGCAGGACGACCGTTCCCTGCCCTCGCGACGACAGGACCTGCCTTATCTGGGGTGCATCGATGACGACCTCGCCCGACACGTACCTGGCTGGCTTGCCAGCAGGCCGGAACCGGTTGGAGCCGGCGAACGCCAGGACGTCAGCTGCAAGGGATGGGGACTCGGCCGGGTCGGACCAGGCGACGAGGACCGGGGCCCAGACTTCGCCGTACTGCTGCGGTTGGTAGGCAGGGCGTCCGTCAGAAGGCCGCTCGCCAGTCGTCCCGTCGTCGATGAACGCTAGGCCGGTCACCCGGCTGAGCTCGACGAACGCAGCGGTTACTGCGGCTGTCCCGCCGGGCACCGCATTGGCCGGGTTGGTCCGGTAGTGGATGGCCCGGCACGGGTCCCAGCGCGTCGCCTCATCCAGGACGGCAAACCCGCCCTGGCCAGCAGGCGGCGTCACGGCGGGCAGGATCCGCGCGGGCGTGGCTTGCGCGGGTTCGTTTGGCGCGGACGTGCTCTCCAGCAACAGCTGGTCGGTGGCCTGGGCAACCGGCTGGCCGGGGCCGTTGGCGGTTTCCTTGCCAGCGCCGAGAACGCCGACCTGGTACAGCCCATAGGTGGCGACGACGGCAACAGCCACAACGGCCGCGACGACGCTGCGCCGGTCCCGCCGCTTGGGCGCTCGGGTGCTCCCGCGTCCCGACCCCGGGGCAACCGGCCCGCGCCAGCCCGCTGCCTGCTGGTGATCGCGAGCGATGCGGCCGGCGCGGCGGACCCGCTCCTCGGCCGTAGCCTCGGCGTAGGGCGCCCCGGCGATGAAGGCCTCGTCGAAGACGGGCCCGTCGTCGTCAAACTCGCCCGCGGCCACACCAGCATCCTGCCCGAACGAGACCTGCTCGGGCAGGGCTTCAGGCGAGCGGGTGAACGTCGCCCAAGTCCACCCATCGAGTGAAGGTCTGGCCGTCGCGGGCGAAGCTCACCTGCACTCGCGGGCCGTTGCGGCCGAGGACGCTCGCGGGATAGCGCCCGCCCTCGACATCCACCAGGACCGCGCTGTCTTCACCAGCGGGTTTCCGGTAGCGCTGCGAGGAAGGCACCGCGACGCTCGGTGGCCGCTCTGTTCGTGGTGCGACCGCGCTCTCCTGGGCCTCCATGTCGACCATGATCCAGCACAGTGCACCTCAGGGCAAGACAAGATCGTGCCGGAAACGTACGACGGCAAGACCCCGGTCCGCCTATCTCTTCGGACCTAGCGTGACCCCGTGCCCCGACCCCCAGAGCGCGACGAGCGGACGCCAGAGGCCTTCTTCGCCGGCCTCGACGTCGTGGGCGCGCCGCGCAGCCTGGTGGCGCTCGGGGGGCAGCTGGACGTGCCGACGCTCATCGCGGCGTACCGGCACGCCTGTTTCCCCTGGCCGGCCGGAGGACGCGGCGAGCGGTCGCTCGAGCGCTCCGCCCGACGCCTCGCCCGCCAGGGGCAGGTGCCGCTGCTGCCCCGTACCCCGGAGGGGGTGCTTGTCCCCTGGTGCTCGACGGAGCCGCGGGCGGTGCTGCTGGCCGACCACGTCACCGTGTCGCGCTCACTGCGCCAGACCCTGCGGCGCAGCGGTTGGACGACCACGGTTGACGCAGCCTTCAAAGACGTGGTCGCTGCCTGTGCCGACCGCGACACCACCTGGATCACGGCCGCCATGCAGGACGCCTACGCCAGCCTGCACCGAGCCGGGGTGGCGCACAGCGTGGAGGTGTGGGACGGACCGGCGCTGGTGGGCGGGCTCTACGGCGTGCTCATCGGCCGGCTGTTCAGCGGCGAGTCGATGTTCCACCGGACCTCAGACGCATCGAAGGTTGCTCTTGTCGATCTCTGCCACCGGCTGCTCGAGGTCGGAGCGCCGCTCGTCGACGTACAGCAGGAGACCGAGTTGCTCACCTCGCTCGGCGCCGTCCTGGTCGCGAGGGCGGAGTATGTCGGCGTCGTGCGCCGCCTGCGAGACAGCCCGGTCCGCCTGCCCGCCGACCGCCGGCCGGTCGCCCAGCTCGGTACGGCCGGGCTAACGCAGGGCTAGCGCAGGCTAACGCAGGGCTAACGCTGCCGCCACAGGAGCACGAGGCCGCGGTCGTCCGAGGAACCATCCGCCACCGCGGTCACCAGCACCTCACCACCGCCATCGAAGCCGCGCGGCACCAGGCGTTCCGCCTCGCCGAGCAGCTTGTCGATGCCGACAAACAGGTCGCGCCCGGGGACCTCGACCAGACCGTCGGTGTAGAGCAGGAGCGCGTCACCTGGCTCGAGCCGACCCACCTCAGACCCGTAGCACATGCCGGGCAACAGGCCGAGCGCCGGACCTTCGGTATCGGACAGGCGCCACTTGCCGTTGCCGGCTGTGAAGATCGCTGCTGGCGGGTGTCCGGCGGACTCGATGACGTAGCTGCCGTCGTGCAGGTCGACGACCACGTGGACGGCTGTGGCGAAGCCCTCATCCCAGTTCTGACGGTAGAGGTAGGCGTTGGCAGCAGCGAGGAAGCCACCGACGGGGGCCGCGCCGAGCAGCCCGCCCAGCGCGCCGGACAGGAGCAGGGCACGGGTGCCGGCGTCGACGCCCTTGCCGGAGACGTCGACCAGGACGACTTCGAGCAACCGGCCTTCGCCGGTGATCGCGCTGACGACGAAGTCGCCAGCGAACGGCCCACCGCCCGCAGGTCGTACGACGGCCTCGCCTCGCCAGGGGCTCGGCAGCACCGGCAGCTCGCCCTGCTGCAGAAGGCGCTCGCGCAGCTCGACGAGGATGGAGTCCCCGCGCAGCCCAGACAGGCCGGTCTCCTCGCGGGAGCGGGCGAAGTCGTAGAGCGCGACCCCGGATACCACCAGCAGGATGATGTTGCCCGCCCGGACGTCACGCAGCCCAAGCGCAATCAGCTCCCAGACCAGGCAGCCGGCCACGAGAGCCAGCAGCCGCAGCATGGCGATCCGCCCCAGCAGGAGGCCGCCGCCCAGGACCGGCAGCAGCAGGACGCTCGCCGGGACCGCGGCCACCCCAAACCGCAGGCTCCCGTACAGGGCCAGGAGCGACGCAGCACACAGGACCGCGAACACCACCCGCTCCGGCGGCGGGTCTCGCCGCACCCGCGTCAGGGTGCTCGGCAGCACCCCGACGAACCGACGCGCCGCACCGCCGGCCGGCCGGTCCTGCGTGCGGGGCGTGGGGTGCATGGTGGCCCAGGTTACCGAACGACGGCGGTCCGCTCGGCAAACGACTCGCGCCACGCGACATGATGGAGGCGTGGAGGCGCGCGTACTCGCCCAGGACGAGCTCGAGCACGCCTGGGGAGTGCTCGAGCAGGCCTTCGGGGGTGCACCGCACCCCGACGACCGAAAGGTCGAGCTCGGCCTGGTCGACCCGACGCGCACGCTGGGCGCTTTCGACGGCGAGCGCCTCGTCGGCACGGCTGCGTCCTTTGCCATGCGCATGACCTTCCCGGGGGCCCGGCGCGATATCGGCTTCGTGACATGGGTGGGCGTCAGCCCGACCTACCGCCGCCAGGGGGTCCTTACGTCGCTGATGGCGCGGCAGCTCGCCGACCTGCACGATCGCGGCGAGGCGGTCGCCGCCCTGTGGGCGTCCGAGGGTGCGATCTACCCCCGCTACGGCTACGGCCTCGCCACGGCCCGCTACGCCCTGACCATCCCGAAGGGCGCGGCTTTCGCCCGGCCAGTACCCGCGGGACGACTCTCGCTCGTCGGGCCCGACCAAGCGCTGCTGTCCCAGGCGTACGACGGCGTCGCTGCCGTCACCGCCGGCTGGACGGCGCGGGACGACGCTTGGTGGGCCTACCGGCTGCACGACCCTGAGCACCGTCGAGGCGGAGCGGGCCCCCTGCAGTGCGTGATCGACGACCAGACGGGCAGCTACGCGCTCTATTGCACCAAGGGCGAGTGGGCGGACACCGGGCCGGCCGGGCTCGTCACTGTCCGCGAGGTGGTGAGCAACACCCCGGCGGCCACAGCGCGGCTCTGGCGGCACCTGCTGGACCTCGACCTGATGGCCAAGATCACTTATTGGTCAGGAGCACTCGACGACCCGCTGCTGCAGCTGCTCGCCGAGCCGCGCAGCGCAGCGCCGTCCTGGCGCGACGGGCTCTACGTGCGTCTGGTCGACGTCGGTGCGGCACTCTCGTCGCGGGCGCTCGACACCGAGGTCGACGTCGTTCTCGACATCACCGACGCCCGTTGCCCCTGGAACGCCGGGCGCTGGCGGCTCTGCGGATCGAGGGACGGCGCAACCTGCACGACGACCACCGGTGCGGCTGACCTCCGGCTCGACGTCGAAGACCTCGGGGCGGCCTTCCTGGGCGGGACCAGCCTGCTGTCACGGGCCGCTTCGGGCCGGGTCGAGGAGCTGCGCTGTGGCGCGCTCGTCCCCGCGTCGCGCGCGCTGGGCTGGACCGGTCCGGCGCCGTCCTGTCCGATGATCTTCTAGCCCGGTTCAGCCGCGTTGGCAGGCCGGGCACCAGAACAGGTTGCGCCCGGCCATCACCTCGGTGCGCACCAGCGTCCCGCACCGCCGGCAGGGCAGCCCCTGGCGGCGGTAGACGTAGTGGGCGTCCTCCCGCCGGGCCCGTCCGGTGCGCCGCCCACGGTCGGCCGCCTCGGTCGTGACGATCCGATTCGCCCGGACACCGCCGCGGAGCAGCCGCCGAAGGTCCTGCCAGACGCCGGCCCACACGTCCTCGCCAACGTCACGTCCCTGCCTGAACGGCGACAGCGAAGCCCGGTAGAGCGCCTCGGCCCGATAAACGTTGCCGATACCGGCCAGCACCGTCTGGTCCATGAGCAGCTGCCCGATGGTGCTGCGACTGCGGCTGATGCAATCAAAGGCACGTCCGCCGTCGGCGTCGGTGCGCAGGGGGTCCGGACCGAGGCGGGCCAGGACAGCCTTGCGCTCAGCGGGGGTGACGACATCGCAGGTCGTCGGGCCCCGCAGGTCCAGCCAGTGCTCATCCGTGGCGAGGCGCACCCGCAGGGCACCTCTGGGCTCCGGCGCGGGAAGCACACCGGAGGTCCACTTCCCGTAGAGGCCGAGGTGCACGTGCAGCAGAGGGCCCATTTCACCGACGGACCCGAAGTGGTACCAGAGGTGCTTGCCGTAGGGCTCGACCCGTCGGACGACGCGGCCGTCCAGAAGCGCGGCGCCACCGGCAAACCTGCCCTGTGGGCTGCTGACGCATGGCGCCTTGCCCACCAGCAGCGGCTTGTGGTCGCGGGCCAGCCGGTGGATGGTGTGCCCCTCCGGCACGTGCAGCTCCTACGGTAGTGAGGGATAGCGGTGGCAGCCCAGTCTCCCCGAAAGCCGCGCCCGGTGCCGGCCGAGCCAGCCGGACCGGAGCGCGGGCTGGCTGGCCTGGTCGGCTCGGGTTCGTCCCGGGTGGGCACGGCCGGGGCCATGCGGGCGCGTGAAGTGTCAGTGCCCACGGCCGCCCAGCTCGCGGCGGCCGAGCGGACCCTCGTCGTGCGCCGGGCCGATGCTCAGGTCCGCGCCGCCCCTCCCCCAGGTCAAGAAAGCGGTGGGAGCTCTCGGGAGCGCTCGTAGTCCGCGATCATGGTGATGCGCCGCGTATGGCGGTCCTCACCGGAGTAGGCGGTGGCGAGGAAGGCCTCGACGAGGCCCAGCGCGGTGGCCTCGTCGTGCATGCGTGCGCCGATGCTGACGACGTTGGCGTCGTTGTGCTCGCGGCCGAGCCGGGCCGTCTCGATGCTCCAGGCGAGAGCGCAGCGCGCGCCCGTGACCTTGTTGGCCGCGATCGCCTCGCCGTTGCCGGACCCGCCGATCACGATGCCCAGGCTCTCGGGCTCGGCCACCGTCGCCTCGGCCGCCCGCAGGACGAACGGCGGGTAGTCATCGAGTGCGTCGTAGTCCGGCGGCCCGTGGTCCACCGGGTCATGGCCCAGAGCTCGCAGCCGCTGCACCAGCGCTGCCTTGAGCGTGAAACCGGCATGGTCAGAACCAAGGTGCACCCGCATCCCGCGATCATGTCAGGGTGGGCGGGTGACCTCGGTGCTGGGCCTGGACGGCTGCAAGGGAGGCTGGGTAGGTGCCCTGGTCGCCTCGGACGGCGCCATCAGCTGGCACTTCTTGCCCGAGGTACAGGCCGCACTGGCCCTGGC
>JANLPD010000120.1:0-1798 GCA_031367045.1 Frankiales bacterium
CCGCGCCGGATCGCCCCCGCAGCGCCAGCCCGATTTGCAGCCTGACGCCAATCACCGCCAGCGTCGTGAACAGCGCGTTGTCTCTGGACGCAGTCCGCGCACACCTGCTCGAAGACACCGGTGACCTCGCGGCGGCAGCCCACTGCTACGCCGCGTCCGCGGCTCGCACCGACAACGCACGCGAGCGCGACTACCTCGTCGAACAGGCGGCGCGGGTGAGCGCGATCGGTTTGCCTTCCTTGGGCAGCCCCCCACTATGAGAAAGCGACTGCGCAGTCCGGCGCATAGCCGGTTGAGACGGCAGCCGCATCACACCGACACGACCCGGATGTGCGGCTGACTTTCGGTGAGGGCCTTCAGGCCGGTGGGGTCGCTGGTCAGGATGATTGTTGGCTGCCCGAGCCAGATCGCCGTTGTCGCGACGAGCGCATCGACCGTGTCAGTCCGCTTGGGAAGTCGTCGAGATCTCCATCTCACAGGCACGGGTCGGGGCTAGGGGGACGCCGGTGCGGCTCCGGGGCACTGCGTGGGGCAGGCTAGGGAGAAGCGGTGAGGGCGAACCGACGAACATGTTGCCGCGGCACGAATAAAAGGGAGAACTGTGGAAACGATCGATCTCGGCGGGCTAACCGTCTCCGCACAGGGCTTGGGCTGCATGGGTATGAGCGAGTGGTACGGCCCGACGGACTGGGATTCGTCGGTCGCGACGATCTGGCGGGCGCTCGAGCTGGGCGTGACGTTCCTGGACACCGCCAACGTGTACGGCGATGGGCATAACGAGGTGCTGGTCGGCCGCGCGATCGCGGGCCGCCGCGATGAGGTGCAGCTCGCGACGAAGTTCGGCATCGACCGGACGGCGGGGGACGACCAGCGGGTGGTCCGCGGCGAGCGCAGCTACGTCAAGCGAGCCTGCGAGTCCTCGCTGATGCGGCTGGGCGTCGACATGATCGATCTGTACTACCTGCATCGGCCGCCGCAGACGGCGGAGATCGAGGAGACAGTGGGTGCGATGGCCGAGCTGGTCGCGGAAGGCAAGGTGCGCCACCTCGGCCTATCCGAGGTAGACGAGGCTCTGCTGCGTCGGGCCCACGCGGTGCACCCGATCAGCGCCGTGCAGAGCGAGTACTCGCTGTGGACCCGGGACCCTGAGGTGCTTGCACCGACGATGGCCGAGCTCGGAATGGGGCTGGTCCCGTACTCCCCGCTCGGCCGTGGATACCTCACCGGCACGGTGGACCCGGCCAGCCTGGGGGCCAAGGACTTCCGCAGCCGCAACCCGCGGTTCGCCGGCGACGTCAACGCGGCGATCACCGACACGGTGGGTAGCGTCGCCGAGAGGCTGGGCGCGGAGCCGGCGCAGGTGGCGCTGGCCTGGGTCAGCGGGCCGAGCGGCCGTCTCGGCATCCCGGTCGTCCCGTTCCCCGGCACGAAGCGGGTGCGTTGGCTCGAGCAGAACGTGGGCGCTCTGGACCTCGTGCTTGACGAGCAGGCCCTCGCCGAACTCAAACCGCTCGGCGAGCAGGTCGTCGGCGCCCGCTACTGATCCTGGAGAACCCGCATGCAGTTCGGCTTGCACATCCCTGACTTCACCTGGGACGGCGGTCTCGCCGCGCTGCCGCAGCGCCTCGCCGATATCGCCCGGACTGCCGAGGACGGGGGCTTCGACCGGGTCAGCGTGATGGACCACCTGTGGCAGATCGAGCACATCGGGCCGCCGGGGCACGAGATGCTCGAGGCCTACACGACCCTGGGTTACTTGGCCGGGCGGACCGAGCGGGTCAAGTTGCTTGCGGTCGTC
>JANLPD010000201.1:0-2744 GCA_031367045.1 Frankiales bacterium
CCGGTGCGGCTGGCCGAGGAGTCGCTGATGGTCGACGCGCTCTCCAACCGCCGGTTTCGTCTGGGCCTGGGCCAGTGCTACTACTTGCAGGAGTTCGAGGGTCTCGGTGTCCGTCTTGCGGAGCGCGTCAGCCGCACCGAAGAGGGAATGGCAATCCTGCGGCACGCCTTCTCCGGCGAACCGTTCTCGTTCGCCGGCAAGCGGTACAACCTCCCCGAGATGCGGGTGACACCCGACCCGATCCGTCCGGGCGGCCCGGAGATCTGGATGGGAGCCTTCGCGCCCAAGGCCGTGGAGCGGGTGGCCCGGCTTGCCGACGGCTTCCTCGCGTTCGACATCTCGACCGCCGACCAATACCTCGAAGCCTGCCGGGCGCTGGGCAAGCCGCCGGAGGAGCAGAAGTTCAACTGCACCTACTGGGCCATCATCGCCGAGGACCCTGAGCGGGCGTTTGCGCTTGCCGGCGAGCACTGGCTGCATCTGCTCAACCAGTACATCCTGCGCGACGCCTATCTCGGCCGGACGCCTCCGCTGCGCGTGCCCTACGAGGACCCGAAGCATGCGCTGGCCGACGGGCTCGTGATGCTGGCCGACGCATCTGGAGCACTCGAGGAGTTCAACGGCATGATCGAGCGCGGTGCGATCGACATCAACCTCGTGACGCTCATGCCGGGCGAGCCTATCGACCAGGTTAACGAGCGTTTGGAGTACCTCTCGACGAACGTGATCCCACACCTCGCGCTGTCGGACCACCCCGCGCTGGCGGGTCGTACGCGCTGAGAAGCCGGAGCTTGTGCCGCGGCCGTCGGCCGCTCACGCGGGTTGCAGTGGGGTCGATTTCAGCTGTTAGAACTGACTGTGTACCAGTGCATTTCAGACGTTGGACTATGCGCGACAGTGTCGTTCGCGGGTCAGGACCGATGCGGAATTGTTAACGAGGACCCCTTGCGCTGCGCTCGCGACGGATGCTACGTTCCAACCAAACAACCGTTTGAGTAAGCGATCAGTCCCAGGTAGGCATTCTGTGCGTCGGCGGGCTGACAATTTTGATACTTGTCCGGCGAGATTTGGATCCGTCCCGCGCGCCCAAGTGGGTGTTGCGGACAAGGTTGGATCTTCGTCTCGGTTCCGGGGTTCCCGAATCACTCGGGTGCTCATCTTCACATCGGGCACGACCGAACCCCGGTCCCCGGCCGTCAAGGAGACTCATGAAAGTGCAATTGAAGAGCCTGCGTTGGTCGGTACTCGTCGGCGCCGTCGCCGTTACGGCCACGCTTTCCGCCTGCGGCAGCAGCAGTACGCCTTCGTCGAAAACCCCAGCGGCCTCGTCGTCCAGTGCTTCGTCGGCGGCCGCTATTGACGTCGGTACAGGGAAGATCACGCCGAAGGACACCACCCACATCGCCTACATGGTGCAGGCCGGAAAGACGTTCTCCTACACGGCCGCGCAGGCGCAGGGAGCGCTCGAGGCAGGCAAGGCTCTCGGCGTCACGGTCGACGTCTACTACTCCAACCTCGACGCGGCCACAGAGCTGTCGAACTTCAACCAGATCTTCGCCACCGGGAAGTACGGCGGCCTGATCATCCAGTCAGTCAACCAGCAGACGTGCAAGACCATCACCGAAGGATCGGTGAAGCAGCAGATACTGGTCGAGGTCGTCGGCAACCCGCTGTGCGATCAGGCGACCGCGACCGGTGAGGCGCTCTGGTCGCCCGGCACGACCAACTACATGGGTGGTCAGAACGGCGTCGACGGCATCACCAGCCTGCTCGACGCTTCGGCCAAGACCCTGAGCGGACCACAGAAGGTCATGCTGGCCATGGGAACCAAGGGCCACCCCAGCACCGTGGCATGGGAGGTCGCCTTCAAGACGTTCCAGCAGGCGCACCCTGACTGGTCCCTCGCCAACGAGACCTTCACCGACTTCACGACGCCGGGGGCGTTCTCCTCGGTGCAGAACGCGCTGCAGGGCAACCCCAAAGTCACGGTGATCTACAGCTTGTACGTCGACGTCACAGCCGGCGTCGTCAAGGCGGTCAAGGCGCAGAACCTCAGCGACAAGATCAAGGTGTTCGACAACGGCGGCGGCAGCAAGCTCTCGGTCCAGCTCCTCAACGATGGCCAGCAGGCCGGCACCCTGCCTGTGTACCCGTACAGCCTCGGATACGAGGGCGTGAAGTCGATGGTCGCAGCGTTCAAGGGGACGCAGCCGCCAAAGTTCATCGCCGGCGACGGCAACCCCGACGCCATCTCAACCGGGATGATCACAAAGGAAACAGTCGGGAACTTCAAGCCGCAGTGGTAACTCGCCTGACTGGTTGATGTTCGAGTGCAGGGAGATGCGGTCCCGGCCGCATCTCCCTGCGACGCATGAGAATCAGGCGGCTGCGCCGCAGCGGCGTGCGATCGTCTGCGTGCCCACTGATAAGGAGCCAGGATGTCGGACAAGCCTCTCGACGGCCGGGTAGCGATTGTCACCGGGTCGAGCCGGGCTGGCGGGATCGGTCGCGGCATCTGCCAGGTCCTGGGCCTCGATGGCGCGAAGGTCGTGGTCTCCGACATCGGTCACGCGCTCGAGGGTGCGCCTGACTATCACGTCGCAGGGCCGGGCGAGCTGGGGGAGACCGTCGAGATACTCCGTGGGCTCGGGGTGGACGCCATCGGCGTGTCCTGCGACGTGACAGTGCCGGCCGACGTCGAGGCACTGGTGGCTGCGGCGGTCTCGCATTTCGGGCGGCTCGAC
>JANLPD010000225.1:0-5219 GCA_031367045.1 Frankiales bacterium
CGACTGCGGTCGTCCGCGACGCGGTCGTTGCGATGCTGACCGAGCGAGCGCAGGACGCCGACTACACCTCGCTGTGGCCGCCGAGGACGCGCGTGCTCGGCGTCACGACCCAGGGCACGACGGCGACGGTCGACCTGTCGGGGGAGGCCACCGGTCGCTCGGCCGGGGCGTCGTTCGAGGACGCCAGCCTGCAGCAGCTCGTCCACGTCGTGACCGCCGCAGCTCCCGCCCTGAAGCGGGTGCAGTTGCACATCGCCGGCCGCGCAGTCGAGACGCTCTGGGGCCACGTCGACACCCGGACACCGATCGCCCGCAGGCCCGCCGCCGAGATCCTCGCGCCGGTGTGGCTCCTGATGCCCGGCAACCACGGGCAGCTCCGGCGAGGTGCCCGCTTCGGCGGTGAGGCCGGCGTCTTTGAGGCGGTCGTGTCCTGGGAGCTGCGCCGTGGCGGGTCCGTCGTCCGAGCCGGCACGGCCATGAGCATGGAGGGCGCCCCGGGCCGAGGGCCCTGGTCGGCCGTGCTCCCGGCAGGCGTGGCCCCCGGCAGCTATGTGCTGCGCGCCTTCGAGTCCTCCGCCAAGGACGGCAGCGCAACGTTCGTCGACGACAAGGCCATCACCGTCAGCTAAGCCTCAGGTGGACCACATCGCCTACCCCATAGGGCATCCCATCGACAACCAGCCGCCCGTCGTCGTCCACCGCCGCAGCGGTCCCCTCGACGGCTGCTCCGCCGGGCAGCTCCACCCGCACCACGGCGCCGATCGTCGTGCACAGCGCGCGGTACGACGCCCGGCCTGCGGCCGGGTCCGCCGCGACCTCTGCCAGAACGCGGGTGATCTCCCGGAGCAGGGACCGCAGGACGGTGTCGCGGTCGAGCACCTCGGCACCCTCGAGCTGGAGAGACGTCGCCCTGTCGTGGGGCAGCTCGTCGCGACTGGTCGTGACATTGAGACCGACGCCGAGAACGAAGACGCCCGGGATCGGCACCTCTGCCAGCAGTCCGCAGATCTTGCGGCCACCGACGAGGACATCGTTCGGCCACTTCAGGAGCGCGTCGACGCCGGCTCGCCCACGCAGGCTGCGGGCGACTGCGACGCTGGCCCACAGCGAGAGCCAGGGCCACTGGGTGGGCGGCAGGTCGGGCCGGAGCAGGACCGAGAAGGTCAGACCGGCCCGGGCCGGGGACAGCCAGGCGCGGTCCAGCCGCCCCCGCCCCGCGGTCTGCTCCTCTGCCACGACGACCAGCCCCGCGGGCTCGCCGGCCCGGGCCCGGTCGGCGAGCAGGGCGTTGGTGGAGCCAGCACGTGCCACCACCTCGACCCGCCAGCCGTCGGGCGCGAGCGCACGCGTCAGTGCGGTGGCCCGCAAGGGAGGTCGCTCCAGGTCGTCGTACACCGTCGCAGCGTGCCACCCGACCCCGGTAGCCTCCTGGCGTGACTGCCGAACCCGCCGAGGGCGCCCCCGACGTCCACACGACCGCTGGCAAGCTGGCCGAGCTGCGCCGCCGGGGCGAGCAGGCGCTGCACCCGCGCACTCCGGCCGCGCTCCAGAAGCGCCACGCCAAGGGCCAGCGGACCGCCCGCGAGCGGATCGAGGCGTTCCTGGACGACGGCTCGTTCACCGAGACCGACGCGCTCGCCCGTCACCGCGCCCGCGACTTCGGCCTGGAGAAGAACCGCCCAGTTGGCGACGGCGTCATCACCGGCTTCGGCACCGTCGACGGCCGGCCGGTGTGCATCTTCAGCCAGGACGCCATGGTTTTCGGCGGTGCCCTCGGCGAGGTCTACGGCGCGAAGATCGTGAAGATCATGGACCTGGCCCTGAAGACCGGCTGCCCCGTCGTCGGCATCAACGAGGGCAGCGGCGCGCGGATCCAGGAAGGGATCATGGGCCTCGCGCTGTACGGCGAGATCTTCTACCGCAACGTCATGGCCTCCGGCGTGGTCCCGCAGATCTCGTTGATCCTGGGCAGCTGCGCAGGCGGGCACGTCTACTCGCCAGCGCTCACCGACTTCACCCTCATGGTGGACGGGGCCTCGGCAATGATGATCACCGGCCCGGACGTCATCAAGACGGTCACCGGCGAAGACATCTCGATCGAGGACCTCGGTGGTGCGCGGGCGCACAACTCCAAGAGCGGAGTGGCCCACTTCATGAGCGATGACGAGGAGGAGGCGCTCGAGCTGGCGAAGGCGCTGCTGGCTTTCCTGCCCGCCAACAACCTGTCCGAGGCTCCCGTCCAGGGCGCCAGGGACGCTCTGGCCGAGGAGCCGCTGACCGAGCTCGACACGGTCATCCCGGACAGCAGCAACATGCCGTACGACATGCACACCGTCATCGAGGCAGTACTAGATGATGGCGACTTCCTTGAGGTGCAGGCACTCTGGGCGCAGAGCATGGTCGTCGGCTTCGGCCGAATCGAGGGACGCAGCGTCGGCGTCGTTGGCAACAATCCGATGCAGTTCGCGGGCACGCTGGATATCGACGCTGCCGAGAAGGCCGCGCGCTTCGTCCGCACCTGTGACGCGTTCAACGTGCCGATCCTGACCTTCTGCGACGTTCCGGGATTCCTGCCGGGCGTCGGCCAGGAGCACGCCGGCATCATCCGTCGAGGTGCCAAGCTGCTCTACGCGTATTCCGAGGCAACCGTCCCGCTCGTCACGGTCATCACCCGCAAGGCCTACGGCGGCGCCTATGTCGTCATGGGCTCCAAGCATCTCGGCGCCGACGTCAACTTCGCCTGGCCGACCGCCCAGGTCGCTGTCGTCGGGGCGCAGGGCGCCGTGACCATTATCCAGCGCAAAGCAATCGCCGCGGCCGACGACCCGGACAAGACCCGCGCGGAGTTCATCCAGCAGTACGAAGACACCTTTGCGACGCCCTACATCGCGGCCGAGCGCGGCTTCGTCGATGCCGTCATAGAGCCCTCGCAGACCCGCCGTGAGGTGGCCAAGGCGCTGCGCGCACTGCGCACCAAGCGCCAGACCCTGCCGGCAAAGAAGCACGGCAACATCCCGCTGTGAGCGAGGGCACCGCGGGTACGCCGCAGGCGCTCGCCCGTCCGCTGCTCACCGTCGTCCGGGGCGAGCCGACGCAGCAGCAGCTCGCGGCGCTCGTCGCCGTCGTTGCGGGGCGCGCTTGCGGGTCCGCTCCACAGCAAGAGGCGGCGCCCTCGCTGTGGTCCTCGCCGGCCGACCGGATGCGGCCGCCCCTGGCGCCCGGGCCAGGCGCGTGGCGCGCCTCCGGCCTGCCGCACTGACCGGCGTACCCCGCCTCATAGACTCCGACAACACCTCTGCCTGCCTCCCGGGAGCCGATCGCGTGCGCAAGGTCCTGATCGCCAACCGCGGCGAGATCGCGGTCCGCGTCGCCCGCGCCTGCCGGGACGCCGGCCTCCGCTCGGTGGCTGTCTACGCCGAGCCCGACCTCGACGCGCTGCACGTGCGCGTGGCCGATGAGGCGTTCGCACTCGGTGGCAGCACGCCCGGTGACTCCTACCTGCGGATCGACAAGATGCTCCAAGCTGTCAAGGATTCTGGCGCCGACGCGGTCCACCCCGGTTACGGCTTCCTGTCCGAGAACGCCGAGTTTGCGCAGGCGGTGATCGATGCGGGGGTGACCTGGATCGGCCCCTCCCCCGAGGCGATCGCCGCGCTCGGCGACAAGACAACGGCCCGCCACATCGCGCTGAAGATCGGCGCTCCCCTCGTCCCCGGCACAGCCGACCCGGTCAAGGGCGTGGAGGAGGTGCTGGCCTTCGTCGAGGAGCACGGCCTCCCCGTCGCGATCAAGGCGGCCTTCGGCGGCGGTGGCCGCGGCCTGAAGATCGCCCGTACCAAGGACGAGATCCCTCTGCTCTACGAGTCGGCTGTGCGCGAGGCCGTCGCCGCCTTCGGGCGCGGCGAGTGCTTCGTCGAGCGCTACCTCGACAAGCCGCGCCACGTCGAGACCCAGGTGCTCGCCGACAGCCACGGCAACGTCGTCGTCGTCAGCACCCGCGACTGCTCGCTCCAACGCCGCTACCAGAAGGTGGTCGAGGAGGCCCCCGCGCCGTTCCTCACCGCCGGGCAGACCGCCCAGATCTACGACGCCTCCAAGAAGATCATCAAGGAGGCCGGCTACGTCGGCGCCGGCACCTGCGAGTTCCTCGTCGGCGCCGACGGGCTGATCAGCTTCCTCGAGGTCAACACCCGGCTGCAGGTCGAGCACCCCGTCACCGAGGAGGTGACCGGCGTCGACCTCGTCCGCGAGCAGTTCCGCATCGCCGACGGCCTCGCGCTGACGTTCACCGACCCCGAGCCGCGGGGCCACAGCTTCGAGTTCCGCATCAACGGGGAGGACCCCGGCCGCGGCTTCCTGCCGGCGCCCGGCACCGTCACCTGCTTCGTCGCGCCGGCCGGCCCTGGTGTGCGGGTCGACAGCGGCGTCGAGTCCGGCTCGGTCATCGGCGGCGCGTTCGACTCGTTGCTCGCCAAGCTGATCGTGACCGGAGCGACCCGCGAGGAGGCGCTCCAGCGCTCGGCTCGCGCCCTGGCGGAGATGCAGGTCGAGGGCCTGGCCACGCTGCTCCCCTTCCACCGAAAGGTGGTGCGCGACCCGGCGTTCGCCCCCACCTCTGCAGACGAGCCCTTCACGGTGCACAACCGCTGGATCGAGACCGAGTTCGACAACGACATCCCGCCGTACGCCGGAGGCGCCGACGCGACCGCACCAGATCCCCGCGAAACCGTCGTCGTCGAGGTCGGCGGACGGCGGCTGGAGGTCACCCTGCCAGCCAGCCTCGGCACCGGGGGAAGCGCCGGCGTTGCGGGCGGGACCGCCGACCGGGGCCCGGCCAAGCGCAAAGCCGGCAGCCGCGGGGCCGGCGCGGCAGCTTCCGGCGACACGCTGACCACGCCGATGCAGGGCACGATCGTCAAGGTCGCCGTCCAGGACGGCTCGGTCGTCGCATCGGGCGACCTGATCCTGGTGCTCGAGGCGATGAAGATGGAGCAGCCGCTGAACGCCCACCGGGCCGGCACCGTCTCTGGTTTGTCCGCCGCGGTCGGCGAGGTCGTCACCAGCGGCGCCGCGCTCTGCCAGATCAAGGCCTGAGCAACCCCAACCCCCTCACGTCCGCCCGCCCAGGCGGCGGGCCGGTCCCCTTCGGCGGACGTCCCAGAAAAGGGTCAGGAGGGTCAGGGTTGGTGCAGCATGAGCTGGCGGGCCGCCTCGGTCAC